>JAFAOZ010000257.1 GCA_019247395.1 Vulcanimicrobiota bacterium
AAGTTGAGGTGCGCATAGAGGCCGTCCTCGCCGCGGATCAGGATGACGCTCTCACCCGCGATGTCAAGCACCCGGTAAGCGCCGAAATTGCTCAGCTCTGCAGCCCGACCGGCATAAAACCATTGCGCCCAGAAAATCGCGTCACGCTCGCGCGCATAGAACGCCTCGTCCCAATAGGCGTCCCGCGGAAGAGAGGGCTCAAGGGCGAAGTTTTCCGAAGCTTTCACCGCCAGATTTTCCAAATGGCCAAACGGATTGATGGCCGCAGGCGGATTCCGTCAAATATCAGAGAACTCCCCTCGCCCACCTTTGGAGACGACATATGAAGACGTTTGTGAAACCCGGCGTTGGCTCCGGCGCCATGACGCTCGATGCGTCGTGGTACGTCTCCCCCGATGTCTTTGCGCGCGAGCAGGAGCGTATCTTCGGCCGCGAGTGGCTCTGCGTGGGGCGCGAGGAGCAGATTCCGAACGCCGGCGATTTCTTTACGGTCGAGCGCGGCGGCGAGAATTTGATCGTGACCCGCGACGCCGCGGGGCGCGTGCACGCGTTTTACAATGTCTGCCGGCACCGCGGCTCGCGCATGTGCGAGGCGGCATCCGGTCATTTTCAGGGCTCGATTCAGTGTCCGTATCATGCTTGGACCTACGCACTCGACGGCGAGCTCAAGGTTGCGCGCAACATGGCCGAAGTAACGGGATTCGATCGCGCGCAGTATCCACTCAAAGAAGCCTCCGTCGCATTGTGGGAAGGCTTTGTCTTCATTAATTTGGGCGAGGCCACGCCCTTCGAGCAAACGTATGCGCCGTTGATCGGGCGCTTCAGCCGCTGGAGCATCGACCGCTTGCGCGCCGCGCGCAGCGTCACGTACGAACTTGCGTGCAATTGGAAGCTCGTCTTTTTGAACTACTCCGAGTGCTATCATTGCCCACTCGTGCACCCGCAGCTGGATAAGCTTTCGCCGTCGGATAGCGGTAGAAACGACCTCGCGGAAGGTCCGTTCCTGGGCGGTTACTCGGAGCTTCGCGATCGCGGGATGGCTTTGACCACGACCGGGCGCACGTCGCGCCCTGCCCTTGATGGCGTTGATGGCGTGGAGCTCGATCGCGTTTATTATTACACGATCTTCCCGTCGATGCTCTTGAGCTTGCATCCCGATTACGTGATGGTGCATTACGTCAAACCGCTTGCGGCCGATCGCACCGAAGTAGTCTGCGCCTTTCTCTTCGATCCGCGCACGATCGCGCAACCCGACTTCGATCCAAGCGACGCGGTCGACTTTTGGGATCTTACGAACCGGCAAGATTGGCACGTCAATCAACTCACGCAGCTCGGATTGCGTTCGCGCGCCTATTCACCGGGACCGTACTCGAACGCCGAAGGTTTGCTGAGCGCCTTCGATCGTTATTATCTGCAGATAATGGAGGCGTAGGCCGACGATCGGGCTGCTGATCGCAGCCGGCGTCGTGCTGCCGCCGCTGCATGGCCTTGCGTGGCGCAATATCGGCCCGGCCGTTGCCGGCGGCCGGACGTCGGGCGTTGCCGGAACCGACGCCGATCGCAACTTATATTATTTCGGCGGCGCCGACGGCGGCGTCTGGAAGACAACGAACGGCGGCCTCACGTGGCGTAGCGTTTGGCCGCAGAACTCGCCGGGTGCTATCGGGGCGATTGCGATCGATCCGCGCAATCGCGACACCGTTTGGGTGGGCACCGGAGAACCGAATCTCCGCAACGACGTCTCCTACGGCGATGGCATTTGGGTGACGCACGACGGCGGGAGGCGCTGGCGCAATCTCGGCTTGCGCGATACGTGGGCGATCGCACAAATTGCCATCGATCCGCGCGATCCGCGGCGCGTTGTGGTCGCCGCCGTCGGCAATCCTTATCGTGACAGCCCGTCGCGCGGCATCTATCGGACGACGGACGGCGGCCGAAGCTGGCGGCGAACTCTCTACCTCGGCCCTTCCAGCGGCGCATCCGACGTTGCAATGGATCCGCACGATCCCAACGTCGTCTTTGCCGGCATCTGGCAGTTTCGGCGCGTTCCGTGGAGTTTCTCGAGCGGCGGCCCCCTCGATGGCCTTTTCAAGTCGACCGACGGCGGTGCAACGTGGCGGCGGCTGCGCGGCGGCGGCTTACCGGGCGCCGAGATGGGGCGCATCGGCGTGCGCGTCGATGGACGACGCGTCTACGCGCTGATTCAGAGCAAAGCCGGCATATTGTGGCGCTCGGACGACGGCGGCGCGCATTGGCGGCTGATGACGCGCGATACGCTCGTGAATCAACGCCCGTTTTATATGAGCCGACTCGCGATTGATCCGTCTGATCCGAACCACGTCTTCTTCTCCTCCGAAGACCTGATCGAAACGCGCGACGGCGGCGCAACCTATCGCGACGTTCGCAGCGCGGTTCATCAAGATCATCACGGTCTGTGGATCTCGCGCGACGGACGGCGCATCATCGAAGCGAACGACGGCGGCGCGCCCATCTCGATCGACGGCGGCAAAACGTGGGATTGGCGTTTCAACGT
>JAFAOZ010000263.1 GCA_019247395.1 Vulcanimicrobiota bacterium
CAGAACGGGTTGTCGTACTTCCATTGGGCAGACGGTTCGTCGGCCGTGCACGGGCGCGGTAACGAGGCCAACAACGCCGCGACAAGCGCGGCGGCTGGGCGAAACATAGCCGCGTGATTTTGGCTGTGGGCCCTTGCTACCTTCGCCGCAGGATTTGACCGCGATGGCGAGCGACTAGGCCTTCGTGGCCATGAAGCAGAGCGCGGAACGGCGTGCCGGCTCGTTCGAGCGTCAAGGTTTGACCGACGAACAGCTCGTTGCGATCTTTCGCACGATGCTGATGCAACGCACGCTCGAAAATCGCGGCTTTCAGCTGAACCGCCAGGGAAAGATTCCGTTCGCGTCAGCGAGTGAGGGACACGAGGCCGTTCAAGCCGGCGCGGCGATGGCATTCGAGCGAGGGAAGGATATCCTCGTCCCCTACTATCGCGACTTGGGGCTCGCACTGGGCATCGGGGTTACGCCATACGAGGTGCTGCTCTCGCTCTTCGCGCGCGCGGCCGATCACTCGGCGGGGCGGCAGTTCCCACATCATTACGCGAGCCGAAATCTTGGACTGCACACGATCAGCTCCGTGATCGCGGCACAGCTGCCGCATGCCGTCGGCGCCGCGTTTGCGATGACGTATCGCGGCGAGCAAGGGCGCGCGGTCCTTACGACGTTCGGCGACGGCGCGACGAGCGAAGGTGAATGGCATGAGTCGCTCAACTTTGCCGCCGTCCACAAGCTGCCCGTCGTCTTTCTTTGCGAGAACAACGAATGGGCAATCTCAACGCCGCTGGCAAAGCAGATGGGCCAGCCCGACGTTCATAAGCGCGCCGCCGGCTACGGAATACCGGGAACGGTTGTCGACGGGATGGACCCGATTGCGTGCTACGCGGCGGTCCGCCATGCGCTCGAGCGTGCGCGTTTGGGCGGCGGCCCGACGCTGGTCGAAGCGAAATGCTACCGCTTCTTGGCGCACACGACGGACGACGACGATCGGACGTACCGCTCCCGCGAGGAGGTGGAACGGCGGCGCAAGGACGATCCGCTTCCCTGTTTCGAGCGCCTCCTCGTCGACCGCGCAATCGTCAGCCCGGAGGCCATGGCAGCATTGAAGCGTTCCGTCCTCGAAGAGGTTAACGACGCCACCGACCGGGCCGAGGTGATGGTCTATCCGGAGGCGGGCGATCTCTACGAGCGAGTTTACGCGGAGGCATTCAGTCCGTGGATTTAACAGGCGATAGCAGCAATGGCTAGCACCGATACGGCAACGGGAACGCTCGAACGTCACGGGCTGAGCGACGATCAGCTCCGTGCCATTTTTCGCAACATGCTCTTGCAACGGCAACTCGACAATCGTGGTTTTCAACTCAACCGCCAAGGTAAAGTGCCGTTCGCATTGGGCAGCGAGGGTCACGAGGCGCTGCAAGCCGGCGCTGCGATGGCGTTCAATCGCGGCCACGACATTCTTGCGCCGTACTATCGCGATCTCGGGCTCTGCCTCGGCATCGGGCTAACGCCGTACGAGATTATGCTTTCGATCTTTGCGCGTGCCTCCGATCACAACGGCGGCCGCCAGTTTCCGAACCATTACTCGTCCAAGGCTGCCGGTTTGATGTCGTTCTCGTCCATCTTGGCGGCGCATCTGCCCCATGCCGTCGGCGCGGCGTACGCGATGAAATACCGCGGCGAAAATGGCCGCGCCGTCCTCGCGACCTGCGGCGACGGAACGACGAGCGAAGGCGAGTGGCACGAAACGATGAACTTCGCAGCCATTCACAAGCTGCCGTTCGTCATGCTCGTCGAGAACAACGAGTGGGCGATCTCGACGCCGCTTGAAAAGCAGATGGCCGAGCCGCAGATCTGGAAGCGCGCAGCCGGCTACGGCATGCCCGGCCGGCGCTTTAACGGCTTCGATCCGATCGGGACGTATGCAGCGGTGAAAGAAGCGATGGACCGCGCGCGCGACGGCGGCGGCCCGACGCTCATCGAGGGAACCTGCTATCGCTATCTCGCGCACTCGACCGACGACAACGACATGACCTATCGCACCAAAGAAATGGTCGCCGAACAACGCAAATCCGATCCCGTTCCGAATTTCGAACGCGTGCTCGTCGAGGCCGGCGTCATGACCGACAAAGATGTCGAAGCGCTCAAGAAAGATGTCTTGCGC
>JAFAOZ010000185.1 GCA_019247395.1 Vulcanimicrobiota bacterium
GAGCTGCTCAACGGCGCGACGAAAGTTGCCATGCTTGCCGGTGCCGGCGCGCGACAAGCCTCGCACGAGCTCGTCGCGGTTGCCGACAAACTGCAGGCATGTTGCGCGAAAGCGCTGCTCGGCAAGGATGTCTTGCCGGACGATCTGCCATGGGTGACCGGGACGATCGGACTGCTCGGGACGGGCCCGAGTTCGGCGATCATGTCGCAGTGCGACGCGCTGCTCATGGTCGGGACGAACTTTCCCTACGCGGAGTTTCTTCCGAAGGAGGGCGACGCGCGCGGCGTTCAGATCGACATCGATCCGCGCAATCTCGGCTTACGCTACCCGACCGAAGTGAATCTCGTCGGCGATGCCGCCCCGACGCTGGCAGCCCTCTTGCCGCTGCTTCAACAAAAAGAGGACGCGTCGTGGCGCGAGGCGATCGAAAACAACAAGCGAGACTGGTACGAGATCGAAGCCAAGCGCGCCCAAATTGCCGCCGATCCGGTTAACCCGATGCTCTTCTTTTACTCGCTGAACGAACGATTGCCGTCGAACGCGATCGTCACCGGTGACGCCGGGACGCCGGCGAACTGGATGGCGCGCTACATTATGGCACGCGGCGGGATGAGGATGTCGCTGTCAGGCGGCCTTGCAACGATGGGCTCGGCCGTACCGTATGCGATTGCAGCGAAGTTTGCATTCCCCGACCGGCCCGTCATTTCGCTCGCCGGTGACGGAGCGATGCAAATGAACGGCATCAACGAACTCATTACCGTCTATCGGTATTGGAAGCGATGGAGCGATCCGCGCATCGTCTTCTTCGTCCTCAACAACGGCGATCTCAATCAAGTCACCTGGGAGCAGCGCATACTTGCGGGATCGCCGCGCAACAAGGAGACGCAGCCGCTTCCAGATTTCCCCTACGCCGCGTTCGGCGAGTCGCTCGGCTTTATGGGCATTCGCGTGAGCCGGCCCGAGCAGGTCGACGACGCCTGGGATCGTGCGCTATGCTCGGATCGTCCAGTCGTCTTTGAAGCGCTCGCCAATAGCGACGTAGCTACGCTTCCACCCCACATCTCGCGCGATGAAGCGCTGCATTTCTTGCGTGCCGCACGTAAGGAGCCCGAATCCGCCGGGGTGATCAAAGAGTCGGTCAAGCAAGTTCTGAGCGGCATCCTCCCGCGCTGATTCTGGGATCGCGACGGTGAATTGGCCACCGAAGGCACTCCGGCTCGGACGCATTCTGTCCGAGTTAGAATGTCGTGACCGGTCAAACCCTACCGCATGCGGCGGTAGATCGGCGCATCGTCCACTAGGCGGCGGAAGACGCCTTCGTGCGGGGTCATTTGCAGACTCTCGTTGTAGCCGAGGCACAAAAAGCCCAAGCGAATGAGACTGCTCAAGAAAAGGTTGTGAACGCGGAACTGCAGCGCGCGATTGAAGTGCCGCAGCACGCCGCGCGCGACGATAACGTGAAACTCGTTGAGCGAGCCGTCGGTAACGAGACTGTGCTTCGCGAAGATGATGTGGCGTTTCACGTCTTCGCCGAAGCGTAGCTTGCCATCACCAATTTCGCAGAGCTCGGCGAGCGGAAGACCGGCACCGGTCGCGGCATAGGCCACGCCGGGGTTGTCGCCCGCTTCGATTTCGTAGACGCCCTCTCGCGCCGCGGCCAACGCAGCTTCGCTCGCGTCGGTCGCGTAAATCATCGTCCGCTCGAGCAAGCCCTCTTCTTTGAGCAGGACCGCGATCGAGTACGCGTCTTCGCCGCAAGCACAGTTTGGAATCCAAATGCGCGTAAATGAGTACGTTCGAAGCAACGGGGCGATTTGGCGGCGGAAGACGCGGAAGAACGAGGGATCCGCGAAGAATCGTCCGCGCCCACCGGACATCGAGAAGATAAACCGCGAGAGGGCCTCGCGGTCGTGCAGCAGGCGTTCCTGTAATCCCGAAATCGTCTGCACGTTTTCGGCCCGCATCCGCTCGTCGATGCGGCGCTTCAACGTGACCTGCGCGTAATCGGTGAAGTCGTGCCCGCTGAAGCGCAGAACCGCCTCGAGCAGCAGCGTGAGCTCGAGGTCGGTCAGCGCGTCGTCACGCGTCGCTTCGGCGATTTCCGAGGTTACCGGTTCAACCATACGCGCAACAGCGAGATGAGCTGATCCATGTCGACCGGTTTACTGATATACTCCGAGGCGCCCGCGGCGATGCAGGCCTCGCGGTCTCCGCGCATCGCCTTGGCCGTCAACGCGATGATCGGCAGATCGGCGAAGCGACGGTCGGCTCGAATGCGGCGAATCGTCTCGTAACCGTCGAGTTCCGGCATCATGATGTCGATCAATGCGATGTCGACGTTGGGAGTGGCGTCGAGAATATCGATTCCTTCCTGTCCGCTCTCCGCGCTGAGCACTTCCATCGCGCACTCTTCGAGCGCGCTGCGCAGTGCGAAGATGTTGCGGGTGTCGTCGTCGATGATGAGGACGCGATTTCCGGCAAGCGACGGGGCGGGGAAGAGCGCCACGTCCACGGTGCCGCGCTTGCTGGCGGGAAGCTTCGATTCCACCTGATTGAGGAAGAACCGCGCTTCTTCGAGCAGACGTTCCGGCGCCATCGCATCTTTGACGATGACGGTCTCGCTGAGCTCGGCGAGCTTCAGCTCCTCTTGGCGCGTGAGGTCGCGCGCGGTGTAGACAATGATCGGCACCCCGATACCCTGCGGCTTACTGCGCATTTGCGCGATCAGCTCGTCGCCGGGAATGTCGGGAAGTCCTAAATCGACGACGACGCAGTCGAACCGCTGCGCGTCCATCGCCTCCAGGGCTTCGGCAGCACTGCGCACTGCGGTCACCGCGACTTCGCCGCTCTCGATCATGTTGATCATCGCGTTGAGCTGCGTCATGTCGTCCTCGACGAGCAGCAGGTTCTTCGAACGCTTTCCGCCATAGCCGAGCAGTGAATCGAAGGTTTGGGTGAGCGCTTCTTCGGTTACGGGTTTCTTGAGGTGCGTGACCGCGCCGAAGTCGAGCGCGCGCTGCCACTGTTCCGCGCCCGAGATCACGTGCACCGGGATGTCGGCGGTTGCCGGATCCTCCTTGAGCTCTTGGAGCAGACTCCAACCATCCGCGTCGGGCAGGGTGATGTCGAGCGTAATCGCATCGGGCCGGAAGCGCCGCCCGAGCGCGAGACCCTGCGCCGCCGAGAGCGCGACGATGCCCTTGAATCCACGGTCGCGCGCGAGCCCGAGCAAGATCCGTGCGAAGACCAGATCGTCTTCGATGATGAGCAAAACGCGATCCATGGTTTCGATCCGCTCGCGATCGTCGTCAATGTCGTGATGCGGACGCTCTTCGGCGGTCGTGCGCGGAACCGGGCGCACGATGCGCTGCTGCACGCCGTCGGCAATCGCAACGGTCCGCTGAACGACGGTCGTGCCGATGTTGCGCTCGAGGGGATGGTAAAACGTAAACGTCGATCCCTGTCCCATCACGCTTTGCACGCTGATTTCGCCACCCAGCAGCGCGGCGATTTCGCGGCTGATCGCCAAGCCGAGTCCCGTGCCGCCGAATTTACGCGACGTTCCCATGTCGGCTTGCTGAAATGCTTCGAAGATCACGTTGAACTTGTCTTGCGGGATTCCGATGCCGGTGTCGCGCACCGCGAACGCGATGGCCGGCCCGGTGATCCCGGCGATGCCGTGGTCGCGCACCTGCTTGATGTCGAGCGTGACGCTGCCTTCGGTCGTGAACTTAAAGGCGTTGGAGAGCAGATTCTTGAGGATCTGCTGCAGGCGCGTCGGATCGGTCAGCAGCGTTTTCGGAAGCTCCTCGTCGCATCTGATGATAAAGTCGAGCTTCTTGTCCTGAGCGATCTGATCGAACGTCCGCTCGACCTCATCTTGGATTTGGACGACGGCGATCTCTTGCAGATCGATCGACGTGGTGCCGGATTCGATCTTGGAGAGGTCGAGAATGTCGTTGATGAGTCGCAGCAGGTCGGCACCGGCGCCGTGAATGGCCTGAGCGAACTCGACCTCTTTGAGCGACATGCGGCCGCCGGCGTTCTCCGACAGCTGTCGAGAGAGGATGAGAAGGCTGTTCAGCGGCGTCCGCAGTTCGTGCGACATGTTCGCAAGGAACTGCGATTTGTATTTCGAGGTCAGCGCCAGCTGCTCGGCTTTGCGCTCCAGCTCTTGGCGCGCTTCGTCGATCTCGCGCGTCCGGCGCTCCACTTCGGCGTTGCGCTCCTGTAAGAGCCTCGCCTTCTCCTCGAGCTCGTCGTTGGTGTGCTGCAGCTCCATCTGTTGGCTTTGCAGTTCGGTCGTGAGTGCCTGCGATTGTTTGAGCAGCTCTTCGGTACGCATTGATGCACCGATCGTATTGAGCGTTACGCCGATCGACTCGGTGAGCTGCTCCAAGAAGAGCAAATGGGTTTCGCTGAAGTGTCGCGCCGAGGCCAGCTCCATGACGGCTTTTACGTCGCCTTCGAAGAGCACCGGCATCACGATGAGCGAGACCGGAGGCATCGCGCCGAGGCCCGAACCGATCGCAATGTAATCGCCGGGAACTTCGGTGAGCAGAATGCGGCGCTTTTCGAGGAAGCATTGGCCGACCAAGCCTTCTCCCGGACGGACGATGGCCGCAGCCGCCTTACGCTTGGAGATCGCGTAGCTCGCGATGAGCCGCAGCTGGGCGTCGTCGCCCGCGGGCTCGCTGACGTAGAGTGCACCGGCCTGCGCGTCGACGAGCGGTGCAATCTCCGACATGATCAGACGGCTGACGGTCTTGAGATCGCGTTGGCCTTGCAGCAGCGCGGTGAAGCGCGCGAGGTTGCTCTTGAGCCAGTCTTGCTCGGTATTCTTGCGCGTCGTATCGCGAAGGTTCTGAATCATCTCGTTGACGTTCTCGGTGAGCTGACCCACTTCGCCGCGCGCCTCGACCTCGATCGCGCGCGACAAATCGCCCTTGGTGACCGCAGTCGCGACCTCGCCGATCGCCCGGATTTGCGAGGTGAGCTGCGCTGCGAGCTGATTGACGCTGTCGGTCAGGTCGCGCCAGAGCCCGGCCGCGCCCGGAACCTCGGCCTGTCCGCCGAGCTTCCCTTCGAAACCGACTTCTCGCGCTACCGTCGTCACTTGGTCGGCAAACGTGGCGAGCGTGTCGATCATGCCGTTGATCGTCTCGGCGAGCTGCGCGATCTCACCCGCTGCCTGAAGCGTGAGTTTGCGTTTGAGATCGCCGTTGGCGACACCGGTCACGACTTGCGCGATGCCGCGGACTTGCGACGTGAGGTTCGAGGCCATGAAATTG
>JAFAOZ010000260.1 GCA_019247395.1 Vulcanimicrobiota bacterium
GCTACGGGCAGTTTCGTGCCGGCGGCGGCATGGCACGATCGCGCAAACCGCTTCGCGGTGCATCTGCTAGTTCGCGAGTAACCGCTGCGCTAACCGCAGCGCCGCATCGAGGGCAATCGCAAGCGCGGAGGCCGCGACGCTGCCGGCGACGATCATTGCGTTTTGGTGTAGCGTGAGACCGTTGAAGATCAAAACTCCCAGGCCGACTCCACCGACGTAGCCGCCCAGCGTCGCGATCGCGATCATGGCGATCGCCGCGACACGAATGCCGCCGACGAATACCGGCAGCGCTTGGGGAAACTCGACCCGCCACAAAACTTGTCCGGCCGACATGCCCAGACCGTGGGCCGCGTCGACTTGGGCGCGGTCGATGCCGGTGATGCCGGCGGCGACGCTGCGCGCCAGCATGAACTGCGCGTAGATTACCAGCGCAACGAAGATCGGTGCGAATCCCAAACCGAATGCTTCGACGAAAACCGCAAGCAGCGCCAGGCTGGGGATGGTGTAAATCGCCCCGAGTATGCCGAGCAGCCACGGCGCGACGCGCGGACGGCGCGCCGCCAGGACGCCGAGCGGCAGCGCGACGGCGAGCGCGACCACGAGCGCGACTGCGACCAGCTCGAGGTGGCCTGCCGCCAATGCGGCCACGCGCCAAGGATGACTCGAAAGATAGCTCACGTTGCCCGAAGCACTTCACGCGTGCGCACGTAATACCGGCGGTAGACGTCGTCGCCCGCGTGCACGAGCTGCCGGACGTACGCCGTCGCGGGCTCTTGGAATACGTCGAATGGCGCTCCGGTCTGCTCGATGCGGCCCTCGCGCATTACGACGATACGGTCGGCAAGGCGAAAGGCTTCGTCGACATCGTGCGTGACGAAGAGCGTCGTCGTGTGCAGCTCGCCGACGATGCGAATCAGCTCGCGCTGAAGGGCCGTGCGTACGACGACGTCCACCGCGCCGAACGGCTCGTCCATCAGCAGCGCGCGCGGGCGCGCCGCGATGGCACGCGCGACGCCGATCCGTTGGGCTTCGCCGCCGGAGAGCGCGCTCGGTCGCCGATTGCGATATGCGGCCGGATCGAGTCCGACAAGTCGCAGCAGCTCGTCGACGCGCGCATCGATCTCACGACGCTCCCAGCCTAATAACGTCGGAACGACGGCAATATTCTGCGCGACGGTCATGTTTGCGAAGAGGCCGACGGCTTGGATCACATACCCGATGCTGCGCCGCAGTTCGACAGCATCGAGCTGCGCAACGTCGGTTCCGTCGACTTCAACGCGGCCGCTCTGTAATGGAACGAGCCGGTTGACGGTTCGCAGCAGCGTCGATTTACCGCAGCCGGATGGTCCGAGCAAGACGACCAGCTCGCCGCCGGCGACTTCGAGCGAGACATCCGTTACGGCGTTTCGCTCTACGCCGGCATACCGGACCGTGACGCCATCAAAGACGATCGACGCAGGATTCATCGTTTCAAGAATTCGGCGGCGACGTCGGCGGGATCAGCCTGGTCGTGCTCGATGCGCGCATTCATCGTTTGCGCAGCACGATCGGTAATGCGAGGCGACACCGCGTTCAGCACGTCGGCAATCTTCGGCCGCGCGGCGAGCGCTTGCGCGCGGACAACCGGCGCAACGTTGTATGCCGACCAAAAATGGCGATCGTCGCGCAGCACGACGAGATCGTTGGTTGCAATGGCGCCGTCGGTGCTGAAGGCGCTCGCCACGTCGGCGGCGCCTTCGAGCAGCGCAGTGTACTTCAGGGCGATGTCGTACGTGCGGATCTCGGCAAAGCGAAAACCGCCATAGAATCGCCGCAGTCCCGGTAGCCCGTCCGGGCGAGCGAGGAACTCTTGTATGGTGGCGAAGCGCAGGCGCGGTGCGTTGCGCGCGCAATCCGAGAGCGTCGCCAGACCGTAGCGCGCTGAGCCTGCGCGCGTCGTCGCGAGCGCCTGTGAGTCGTTCATCGGCGACCGGTCGAGCCACACGATATCGTAGCGCTCCCGAAAGGCGCGCGCGACGACCGCATACGCAGCGTGAGGATTCGAAATCGGCGGCAGGTGCAGTACGTCGATCAAAGCCGTGCCCGTATATTCGGGATACAGGTCGATGTTGCCGCGCCGCATCGCCGCGATCGCAATCTGCGTCGAGCCGAGGTTGAAGATTCGCTCGACGTGCATTCCCGCCGCCTCCAGTGATTGCGCATAGATCTCCCCTATCACGAACGATTCGGTGAAGTTCTTCGAGCCGACGCGTACCGCGGAGCGGTCGAAGACGCAGCGAGTCAGTAGCGGCGCGGCAGCCGCGAGCGCTAGGGCACGCCGTCGCGAGATCACGTGCGGGCAGCAGCCAATGAAGCTGCGGCGCCGAGTGCCACGTCCGCGCCGAGCGCCAATGCCGCGACCGCCGCGGCGCCGGCTAGCAGCATCACGGGATCGTCGGTTTGGAGGCCGCGCACGATCTCATCGCCGAGTCCACCGGCGCCGATGAACGTCGCCAGCGTGGCGCTTGCAATCGTCTCGGTTGCCGCGGTTCGTAAGCCGGTGAATGAAACCGGCAGTGCAAATGGAATCACGACCCGCGTAAATCGCTGCGCCTGCGTCATGCCCATCCCGGTTGCCGCATCGAGCGCCGGTGCCGGGACGCCGCGAATCGCCACGTCGACATTGATGACGATCGGCGGGATCGCAAGGAGTGCCAGCGCAACGATCGCCGGTGCGGCGCCGACTCCCAGCCAGGGTAATAGCAGCATGAGCACCGCCAGGCTTGGAAGCGTTCGCCCAACCCCTGCAAACGCGAGGATCGCGCCGCGCGCCGCGCTCGAGCTCGCGCAGAGAATACCCAAGGGAAGGCCCGCTGCGACGGCGAGCGCTAACGCCGAGAGCGCAAGAACGAGGTGCTCGGCAACGTGCGCGGTGAAGTCGGGCATATGGTTCTCCAGGCGCATTCGACGCCGAAGCCGATTCCCGTTGCAACGCTCGACGATCCGTCGCTCTACATCAGCCGAGAACTATCGTGGGTCGAGTTCAACGACCGCGTCCTGGAAGAAGCACTCGACGTGCGCAATCCGCTGATCGAACGCTTGAAGTTCGTCGCCATTTACGGCACGAATCTCGACGAGTTCTTCATGATTCGCGTCGCCGCGATCAAACAGCAGATCGAGGCGCAGGTCGTGCGCCGCTCGGAGGACGGCCGGACGGCGACCGAGCACCTCGCCGCGATCTCGGAGCGGCTGCGCTCGTCGTTGCCGCAGCAGATGCGGGTGCTCAACGATGACCTTCTGCCGGCGCTCGAACGCGAAGGAATTCGCCTGCTGCGCGTTTCGGAGCTCGACGAAGAGACGCAAAACGCGCTAGAGCGGACCTTTGACGACAGCGTTTTCCCGGTCCTCACGCCGCTCGCGGTCGATAGCGGCCATCCATTTCCATATATTTCCAACCTCTCGCTTTCGCTGGCCGTCGAGCTCGAAGAAACGACGCGCGAGGGCGTCGAGCTTCATTTCGCCCGCGTCAAGATTCCGCCGACGCTCCCCCGCTTCGTTCCGGTGCAGGACGGCGACTCCGGCGAACGGCGCTTCGTGCTGCTCGAAGACCTCATCGCGCATCACCTCGACGTGCTTTTCCCCGGCATGCACGTGCGGGATTCGTACCTCTTCAGGGTAACGCGCGACGCCGACCTGGATCTGCAAGAAGACGAAGCCGACGATCTCTTACGCGCGATCGAATCGGAGCTGCGGCGCCGCCGTTTCGGTGAGCCGGTACGCCTCGAGATCGAGCGCGGTATGCCCGAGTATATGCGCGACTTTTTGTGCAACTCACTCGAGCTTGATGCAGTCGACGTCTACGAAATCGACGGCATGATGGCGCTGAGCGACCTCTGGCAAATCGTCAACCTTCCCGGATACGAACATCTGCGCGACAAGCCGTTCCTGCCCGCGATTCCCAAGCGGCTCATCGGCGTCACCGATATCTTCGCGCAGATTCGCGAAGGCGACATCATGCTGCACCACCCGTACGAATCGTTCGATCCGGTGATTCAGTTTTTGCAGCAAGCCGCCGAAGATCCCAAAGTTCTTGCAATCAAGGCGACCCTCTATCGCACATCGGGAAAGAACTCACCGATCGTGCGCGCATTGCTGACGGCTGCGGAGAACGAAAAGCAGGTTGCCGTCGTCATCGAGCTCAAGGCACGCTTCGACGAAGAGAACAACATCGAATGGGCAAAGCGCTTGGAGCGCGCCGGCGCCCACGTCGTCTACGGATTTGCGAATCAAAAAGTCCACGCAAAGACACTGTTGGTCGTGCGCGAGGACGAGGACGGACTGCATCGGTACATGCACTTCGGAACCGGCAACTACAACGAGAAGACCGCGCTGCTCTACACCGATTTGAGCCTCTTTACGTGCCGGCCGGAGCTCGGCGCAGACGACACGCAAGTCTTCAACGCGTTGACGGGGTTCTCAAAAGTTACCGACTACGAGGACCTCTGGGTCGCGCCGGTGACGCTCCATCGCGAGCTGATAGCGCGCATTGACCGCGAAACGGAGCACGCTCGCGCCGGACGCCCGTCGGGAATACGCGCCAAGATCAACGCGCTGACCGAAGTGGAAGTAGTGCGCGCGCTCTATCGCGCCTCGCAGGCGGGGGTCAAGGTCGATTTGCTCGTGCGCGGCATGTGCGTACTGCGCCCCGACGTCCCGGGCGTGAGCGAGAACATCCGCGTGCGAAGTATCGTCGGCCGCTTCCTCGAGCATTCGCGCATTTATACCTTCGAAAACGGCGGCGAGCGCGAGACGTTCATGTCGAGTGCCGATTGGATGGGACGCAACCTCGATCGTCGCGTCGAGCTGGCCGTGCCCGTACTCGATCCGGTTATGGCCGAGACCCTCGCCACGCACGTGCTGACCGTGCTGCTGTCGGATAACGTGAAAAGCCGCGAGCTCCAGGTGGACGGAAGCTATCGCCGGCTGACGCCGCGCAACGGCGAGATGCCCATCGACGCACAGCGCGTCTTTCTCACGCAAGCTCAGGCTTAAACTCGGCGTAAAGACGCCTTAACGCCGCTCTCCTTAATGTAGGAGGGTGGCACTCGTTGCGATGCTTACCGGCTTGCTGCTCGCACTGGCAAGCGGCAGCGTCACAGGAAGCGTGAAGGACGGCAGCGGGCACGCCGTTGCGGGGGCCTCCGTTGTGATGACGGGTCCGCGCAGTTATACGGCGACGACCGATTCGGCCGGCGGATTCTCTTTTGCCGACGTCGTCGCGGGCACGTACGGCGTCCGCGTTTCCAAAGGCGGCTATCAAACCGCATCCGAGAGCGGGATCGTGATTGAGAGCGGAGGACCCACCAGCCTAACGCTGACCCTGCTAGCCGCGAGCCTGCAGACGATTGCGAACGTCCGAAGCACGGGCGGAGGTCCACACTTTAATACGACGCCCGCGGC
>JAFAOZ010000336.1 GCA_019247395.1 Vulcanimicrobiota bacterium
TGACGCGCGTGCCGTTCTGCCGCGCGCGCAGGCCGATCGAACCACCGATTGCGCCGACGCCGAACACGCCGACGGTTGCGGCGGTCACGACGTCGTGTGCATTAAATCCGGCCGCAGGACCGTCGCTCCGTCGAGATAGACGTGCTCGATCTCCGCAGGCTGCTTGCTCGTGTTGACGTGCATCAAGACGCGAATGCACCGCCCGAGCGAACCGGGAACGTCAATCTCGCACGCGTGCAGCATCGGCACCCAGACCCAGCCCATCTCGCGCGCCGCGAGTGCCGGGAATCCGGCGCGAAGATCCGCCGTCACCGTAAACAATATCGAAGCAATATCGTCTACCTCGATCGCATTGCGGCGCGTCATCTCGACGAGAAGCCGCTTCGTCGCGCGCGCGATCGCGGCCATATCGTCGCCTTCGGCCGTAATCGCGCCGCGGATGCCCCGGAAAAACACCGCCTTACCGAATCACAGCGCGGCGGTGATTGTCAAGCGACCGCCGAAAGCGATGGCGATGCTGCGCGAGAGGCTGGTCGAAGCGCTCGGGAGCGATGCGGTCAAGACTGCGCCCGAAGATTTGGCCGTTTACGCCTTCGATGCGTATACCGACGGCGGCTTGCCCTCCGCGGTAGTCTTACCGAGCTCGACGCGCGACGTCAGCGCGATCGTCAAGATCGCCCGCGATTGCGGCGAACCCATCGTTGCGCGCGGCGCCGGCACGGGGCTGTGCGGCGGCGCGGTGCCGCTTGAGGGCGGCATCGTTGTATCGTTTGCGCGCATGAACCGCGTGATCGAGCTCGACGAGCGCAACCGCCGCGTGCGCGTACAGCCGGGCCTGATCAATCTCGCGCTTTCGCGCGAAGTGGCGAATCTCGGCCTCTTTTACGCGCCCGATCCGTCGTCGCAGCAGATATCCACGATCGGCGGAAACATTGCGACCAACGCCGGCGGACCACACTGCCTTTCCTATGGAACCACGATCAATCACGTGCTCGGGCTCGAGATCGTGGATGCTGTCGGAGAAGTTTTCGAAACCAGTATCGACGCCGCGGGCTACGATCTCACCGCCGCGTTCGTCGGCAGCGAGGGGACGCTGGGAATCGTCACCTCGGCATGGGTGCGGCTGATGGCGCTTCCGGAATCGGTGCGCGTGTGGGTCGCCGCCTTCGACGACATCGAATCGGCGTCGGAAGCCGTCTCGGCCATCATCGCAGCGGGGATTCTCCCGACCGCGCTCGAGATGATGGATGCGGTCATTACGCATGCGGTCGAAGCGGCGTTTCACGCCGGCTATCCGACCGACGCGGCCGCCGTGCTCCTCATCGAAAATGCCGGCTTTCACGAAGACGTCGAAGCTTCGGAATCGGAAATTCACGCACTCGTCTCCGCGAACGGCGCACGATCGTGGCGCAGCGCGCGCACGAAGGCCGAGCGCGACGTGCTTTGGGCCGGACGTAAGAGCGCGGCCGGCGCGACTGGACGCATCGCGCCCAACTATTACACGCAAGACGTCTGCGTTCCGCGCAGCCGCCTGCCGCGTGCGCTGCACGCGGTCGGCGACGCGGCGCGCGAAAACGGCATTACGGTCGGCAACGTCTTTCATGCCGGTGACGGCAATCTGCACCCACTGCTTATGTACGATAAGCGCGATCGCAAGCAAGTCGCCGCAGTGATCGAGACGGGGAATCAAATCTTGCAATCGGCGATCGATTTGGGCGGAACGATTAGCGGCGAACACGGAATCGGTTGGGAGAAGCGCGAAGCGATGACGCGCGTCTATTCGACCGCCGACCTCGCCGTTATGGCGCGCGTGCGCGACGTCTTCGATCCGATTCGCATGCTCAACCCCGAGAAAATTTTCCCGGCCGGCGCGCGCTGTCCCGAAGTCATACCGTCATGAATGCAGTTCAGCGCCGGGAGGCGCCGTCATCCGCACAAGCCGTAGCGGAACTCCTCGCGTCATGCGATCGCGCGGGAGAGCAAGTGCAGGTCGCGGGCGGCGGTACGCTTTCCGGAATGGGCTACCCGCCCGAACGGCTGGACGTCACGCTGTCAACGGCGGCTCTGACCGGCATCGTCGCCAACGAACGCGCCGATTTGGTGATCGCGGCGCAGGGGGGGACGACGATCCGCGATATCGTCAACCTGCTCGCGACGCAGTCGCAGTTCGTGCCGTTCGACGCCCCACGCGCGCAATACGCAACCGTGGGCGGCACGCTGGCGGCAGGGTGGCTCGGCCCGCGGCGCCATCGCTACGGCCGCGTTCGCGATTATCTCATCGGCTCGACGATCGTCCTGGCGGACGGAACGATCGCGAAAGCCGGCGGGATGGTCGTCAAGAACGTCGCCGGCTACGACATGAGCCGGCTGTACGTCGGCTCGTTCGGCACGCTCGGCGTCCTCGTCCAAGCGAATTTCAAAACGATTCCACGCCCGCCGCATGCACGGCTCTTTCTGGCGCCGCTGCCCGAAGGAACCCGTGATCGCGCCTGCGGGCAGCTCGCGGCGCTGCGCGTAGCGCCGGCCGCCGCTTTCTGGGTAGATGGCTTCAATGCGATCGACGGCGAGGACGGCGATGAGGGGCGAGTCGTGGTGCTGCTCGAGGGCAGCGACGCGCTGCTCGAACGCGCGACGCTCGAACTGCGATCGGCGCTTGGGCGCGCCGGCGTTCCCCAGACGCACGTCATTGATGCGGGCGCACACGAGGGCTTCGAACGCGTCGTGGATGCCTACATCGCATGCCTGGGCGAGCGCTCCGTTACGTACCGCCTCTATCCGCCGCCTGACGCGGCAACCGGCTCTGCGCTGCGGCTGCACGAGGCCCTCCGCGAATTCGGATTACGCGGCGAGACGATCGTGGACGTCATGAACGGCGACGTGGTGCTTCGCGTCAGTGATCTCGATCCACACGCACTTGGTGCGAAGATCGAGCAGTTCGACGACGCGCTGCACGCCGTCGAACCGGCGGCGCAAGTCGTTGCCGGCGAGCATCCCAACCGGCCGTATCTACGTGTCTGGGGCGTTCCGCCCGCGAGTATCGAGCGCATGCGCGAGCTCAAGACGCGGTTCGATCCGAACCGCACGCTCAATCCCGGCTGTTTCATTGGCGGAATCTGAAATGAAGATCTTGATTCTCGGAGCATCGGGCTTCGTCGGCAAGCATCTCGGTGCGGCACTCCAAGAACGCGGCGACGAAATCGTGGAAGCGTCGCTGCGCGATCCCGCGGCCGCCGCGTCGGCAGCGCAAGAGTGCGACGGCATCGTCAATCTCGCCGGTGAGCCTTTGGGGCAACGCTGGAACGCAAAGGTCAAGCAGCGCATCGAGGAGAGCCGCGTCGAGGCGCCGCGCCGTTTTTTAGAGGCGCTTTCACAGCGGCAGCGATGCTGCTCCCTCTACGTCAGTGCCTCCGCGATCGGCTACTACGGCACCAGCGAAACCGAAACGTTCGTCGAGACGAGCCCGCCCGGTGACGACTTCCTCGCGCACGTCTGCGCCGGCTGGGAGCGCGAGGCGCGCCGAGCGGCCGATCTCGGCATGCGGGTCGGAATCGTCCGCAGCGGTCTCGCGCTGGGAAACGACGGCGGTGCACTGCCGCGCATGCTGCCGCCGTTTCGTGCCGGAATGGGCGGCGT
>JAFAOZ010000250.1 GCA_019247395.1 Vulcanimicrobiota bacterium
AACTTCGGCATCGCGCGCGAGGCGCGGCTCTTCGATCAGCTCGTGCGTTCGGAAGCGTCGCTTGCGTTGCGTCACGTGTTTTTTGCCGAGCGTGAGTTGAGTAAGATTCCGTCCTTCGACACGCGCCCTGCGGGCGCGGCTCAGCCCTTCGACACGGCCGCTACGCGGCCGGCTCAGGATGACACAGTGGCAATTAACAAAGTAGGTGTTGTTGGGGCGGGGACGATGGGAAGCGGAATTGCGATTGCGTTTGCGCAGGCCGGCATTCCGGTGATCGTCGTGGATAATAACGATGAAGCCGTTGACAAAGCGCGCCAGACCGTCATGGGCATGTTCATGTACCAAGTGCAGAAGGGCCGGCTGACGCAGGAAGAAGCCTGGAAGCGCGGCCAGTCCATTCGATTTACCGACGATTGGAACGAGCTCGCGGACGCCGACCTCATCGTTGAAGCGGTCTTCGAAAATCTCGACGTCAAACGCGAAGTTTTTCGCAAGCTCGACGCGATTGCGAAGCCGCAAGCAATTCTCGCCAGCAACACGTCCACGCTCGACATCGACGCATTGGCGCGCGAGACGAAGCGCCCCGGTCAGGTGCTCGGCTTGCATTTTTTCGTGCCGGCCAACATCATGCCGCTGCTTGAAATCGTTCGCGGACGCGAAACGTCGCCGGGGACGATCGCCGCAGCGTTCAAGCTCGCAAAAACGCTGCGCAAGAAGGGCGTGCTTTCGGGCAATGCGTTCGGATTCATCGGCAACCGTATGATCTTCGACTACGTGAGCGAGGCCAACGCACTCGCCGAAGAAGGCGTTACACCCGAGCGGATCGATGCGGTGATGAAGCGATTCGGCTTTCCGATGGGACCGTTTGCGATGAGCGACCTTTCGGGGCTCGACGTCGGTCTGGCGGTGCAGAAGGCAGCGGGTGAGCAGGCCAAGGGCCGCACGAACGTGCTCGAGCGGCTCGTCGAGATGAAGCGTCTCGGCCAAAAGACGATGGCAGGCTATTTCAAGTACGACAAAGCGGTCGGCAAAGGACGCGAGCCGATTCGCGATCCAGCGGTTGAAGAAATATTTGCGGAAGAAGCGCGCAAGGCGGGCATTGCACCGCACGAGTACAGCGACGAAGAGATCCGCGACCGGCTTCTCGGTGCGCTCGTCGCGCGGGGTGAGAAACTGCTTGAAGAGGGCGTTGCGCTGCGTCCCGGAGACATCGACATCGTCTACGTGTACGGTTACGGATTCCCGCCGCATCACGGCGGACCGATGTGGTATGCATCGCACGAACGAATGCTGACTTATGCGTGAGGCGGCGATCGTTTCGGCGGCGCGCACGCCGATCGGGCGCGCCTATCGGGGCGCGTTCAATCAAACGCCGGGCGCGACGATGGCGGGCCACGTCGTGAAACATGCCATGGAACGCGCCGGCATCGATCCGGCCGAAGTGGACGACGTGATCATGGGTTGCGGGCTGCCGGAAGGGGCGACGGGCAACAACATCGGCCGTACCGCCGCGCTGCGCGCGGGATGCCCCGTAACGGTGCCCGGCCAAACCGTCAGCCGTTTCTGTGCCTCCGGCCTCGATGCGATCTCCGCTGCTGCAAAGCGAGTCGTGGTCGACGGCGCTAAAATCGCCGTTGCCGGCGGCGTCGAGTCGATCAGCATGGTGCAGAACGAGATGAACGTGCGCTTCTTCACCGAGGAGTGGCTGCTGCGACACGCGCCCGATCTCTATACGCCGATGCTTTTCACTGCGGATTTTGTCGCGAAAAAATACGACGTTTCGCGCGAGCGGCAAGACGAATACGCGCTCCAGAGCCAGCAGCGTACGGCCGCAGCTCAAGCGGAGGGTCGTTTCGACGCGGAGATCGTCGCGCTGCCGTCATGGAAATACGAGCAAGATAAAGAGACGGGTGCGGTCACCGAACGACGTGTCGAGCTGAGTAAGGACGAGGGCAATCGTCCCGATACGACGCTTGCGGGATTAGCTGCGCTCAAGAGCGCCGTGCCAGGCGTTGCCGATACCAGCATCACCGCCGGCAACTCGTCGCAGCTCTCCGATGGCGCGGCGGCCGTGGCGGTGATGGACGCGGAGCTCGCGCAACGCCGTAACCTGAAGCCGCTCGGCTTCTATCGCGGCTACGCCGTGGCCGCGACCGAACCCGGTGAGATGGGCATCGCGCCCGTTTATGCCGTGCCGAAGCTGCTCGAGCAGCACGGTCTCAAGATTGACGACGTCGGTCTCTGGGAGCTCAACGAAGCGTTCGCGGTGCAAACCGTTTACTGCCGCGACACACTTGGAATCCCGAACGATCGCTTCAACGTTGACGGCGGAGCGATCTCAATCGGTCATCCGTACGGCATGAGCGGCGCGCGCATGACGATGCACGCGTTGATCGAAGGCAAGCGCCGCGGCGTCAAGCACGTCGTCGTGACGATGTGCGTCGCAGGCGGCATCGGCGCCGCGGCGTTATTCGAAGTCGCTTAGCTCTTCTTAGGCGCGTAGGCGATGCACCAGCCGTTGGGGCTGATGGAGCCGTCGACGACCTTACAGGTGCCGTTCTTGCCCGGTGAGCTGTTCGGAATGAACTGCGTGCACCCTGAGCATTTCTGGCCGTTCTTGGGCGTGCTCTGATACTTGAACTGCGCCTGCGAGCCTTTCGCCTCGGCGGTCGCGGTTTCGGCAAGCAGCAATCCGGCGAGCGCCGGGAGCACGATGGCATTGGTTACGAAGGTTCGGCGCGTCATCGCGTTGGCGGCATCACTCATAAAGCGGTTTACCTCCGAAGAAGACGGGATGAGAAAGGTTTGGCGGCAAGCGCTGTGTCGCCCTTCGCCCTCGTTCGAAGCGGCGCGGATTTCGGGGCTCTCACGCTAGCTTAATGCTAAGCTAATCATGATTTGGTGTTTTAGGGCGGCGCTTTCCGCTTCAATGTTCCTGAGGGAGCAGATTGCATAACAATGACCAGCAGATGGATCACTAGTCTTATTTCTTCGGTTGCCCTAATTGGGGTAACCATGTCGAGCGCGTTGCCGGCGTCAGCCGAGCAGCCGTCCGGCAAAGGACCCGGCGTCACCCGGGTCAGCATCGTTCAGGGACAGGTCGTAGTTCAGCGCGGCGACAGCAATAAGCAGGTCGCGGCGGTCGTGAACGCGCCGCTGCTTCCCGGCGATTACATTTCGACCGGCGAGCGGTCGCGCGGAGAGCTGCAATTCGACGGCTCGACGGCGGTGCGGCTCGGCGGAAACGTCCAGGCGCGAATCACGAACGATGATCCGAACAACCGGCAACTCCAGGTTGCCGACGGAACGGTTGAGATCGGCTTGGTCCGCGGAGCGGGTCCCGTCCAGATCGACACGCCGTCGGTCACGGTGCGCGCTCGCGACGCGGGCGACTACCGGATCTCGATCGGCAAGGACGGCTCGAGCTGGGTGACGGCGCGGCGCGGAAGCGTCGAGATCGTTTCGCCGCAGCGGACGTACACGCTCGATTCGGGGCGCACGCTGGTCGCGCGCGGCTCCGCGTCGGATCCGTCGATCACGTACACGGCCGAAGCCGGTTACGATTCATTCGATGATTTCAATGCCAAGCGCGACCAGACGATGGTCGCGGCACTCAACGCAAGCCCGAATCTGAATCCGGATATCGCCGGCTACGATAACCTTGGGGCGTACGGCCAGTGGCAGAACGTTCCCGGGTACGGCCAATCGTGGGTTCCGAACGAGCCCTCCGACTGGTCGCCGTACGGACAGGGAAGCTGGAGTTGGGAAGACGGTTACGGCTGGACCTGGGTTGCGAACGAGCCGTGGGGCTGGGCGCCGTATCATTACGGCAACTGGTATTACGCCAACAACTACGGTTGGGCGTGGCAACCCCCGGCGTACAATTCATATCCGTCGTGGTCGCCGGCACTCGTCGGGTTCTTCGGCTTCGGCGTCGGAGTCGGCGGCCCGGGCTGGGGCGTTTCGCTCGGCTTCGGGAGCGGCGGCTACGGCGGCGGCTTCGCCGGCTATGGATACGGCGGCTGGGGCTATCCCTATCTGGGGTGGTATCCGATTCCGCCCGCGGTTGCGTTCTATCCGTGGTGGCCCGGGTGGACCTGGGGTCTCGGCGGCTGGGGCTGGGGCGGCTGGGGCGGCGGCTACGGCTGGGGTAACGTCGCGAACGTTACCAACATAACCGTCATCAATCGCTACTTCCGTCACGGCGGCATCCATGGGGTCCGCACCGGATACTTCCAGCACGGCACGATGGTCGGTCACACCTTAACCGTGACGCCGCACATGGTCGGCAACCGGATCGGGATGGTTCACGGCGCCGTGCCGATATCGCCGACGCGCGATAACCTCGGTTTCGGTGGACGCTCGATTGGCGCGCCGGTCACGATGTCGCGTGCCTTCGAATCACCGCGCTTCGCGACGGCAGAGCGCAACTTTGCCGCACGAACCTCGTTCGACGAGCAGCAGCGCGCGGTATCGCGAGCGATTCAGAGCAACGCTCGTAACGTTGCGCCGGTCTCCCACTCGATGCAGGGCGCACCGGTCGATCGCGGCAATCTCAGCGCCGGTCGCGAAGCCGGCAGTCTCAACGCCGGCCGCGAAGCCGCGCCCACGAGTTCGTGGCAGCGCTTCAGTCAAGCACGCGGTAATGAGAGCCGCGGCACGGACGCGGTTACGCCTCGTTATTCGAACGACGCGCTCCGTGCGGAGCGTCCAAACGCGGATTCCTGGGGCCGGTTCTCGCAATCGCGTGGCAACGTACCCGTGACCTATGGCGATCGGGAGAATGCATCGCGAAATACGATGTACGGCAACTCGTACCGTGGCGAGTCGCAACAGCGCAATCCGTACGAATCGTCCTCACGCAGCTCGTATCCGTCGTATTCACGCGGTTCGTATCCGTCGTATTCGCGCGGCGAATCGGCGCCGGCGTACTCGCGGGGGTCATACTCGTCGTATCCGTCGTACTCACGTGGCGAATCGTATTCGCGCGGTGAATCGGCGCCGGCATACTCGCGGGGATCGTACTCGTCGTATCCCTCCTACTCGCGCGGTTCGCAGCCGTCGTACCAGCGCGAGGGCGGTTACTCCGCTCCGCGCTCGCCCGGCGGCGGCTACTCCGCTCCGCATCCGTCGGGCGGCGGTTATTCCGCGCCGCATCAATCCGGCGGCGGTGGCGGCAACGGTGGCGGAGATCGTGGCAATCACGATCGCGGCCGGCCACCGAGCAACTAAAGTCGTAAGGCCCTCTCGCCCGAGAACGGGGCGGCGCCAAGGCGCCGCCCCTTTGCTTAGAGAAAGGCGCGTTCGAATCAGCCTGCAAAGATAGAGTAAGGAGACCGACTTGATTAAACCGTTCCGCTTTTCAATTTGCGGCGCAGCACTCTGACTAGCGGCAGCCGTTCCTGCAGTGACGAACGCACAGGGCACGAACGTCGCCGTTTCGATGGCCGCGCACGTGACGACGCCGCACCCGATCCAAGTCAATGCGTGCAACCCCGAACGCAACGTCACGTACAACTACGCCGGTTATACGCCCGGCTTCTACCCGGGCTACGCCTATGGCGGTTATTGGGGATGGCCTTCGGTGTACGGACCGATGTACTATCAGCCGACGCCAAGCCAGAATCCAACGCTTGGAATCGATTATGTCAACGTCACGAGCGCCGTGATGAAGCAGATCGAATTCGGCTTGATCGTTCGCGGCGCGCTCGTCGCCGAAGTCAAAGACGTCGGAACCTTTTCACCGGGCGCCGAGATCAAACACAAGTTTGGCCTGAGTCCGAACGTCTTTCCGATTCAAACGAGCTACGCGAAGTGCGTTCCGTTAAAGATCACGTTCGAAGACGGAACACACTGGAAGAATCCGCACCTGCCGGCGTATCGAGCCAGCATGTACGGCCACCCACCGCATCAATAACATAGAGGTACGATGACCACCCAAGATCTTTCCGCCGTGCAAGGGCAAGAGAACGTCTGGCAGATGGCACAGCGGCAGCTCGACGAAGTCGGGATGCTGATCGGCCTCAACGAATCGCTTCACGGTTTTCTTCGGCAACCGAAACGCGTTCTCGAGGTTTCGGTGCCGGCGCGCATGGACGACGGAAGTTTCCGCATGTTTACCGGGTATCGCGTGCAGCATAATCTCTCACGCGGCCCCGGTAAGGGTGGCATCCGGTTCCATCCCGACGTGACGCTCGACGAGGTGAAGGCCCTCGCCATGTGGATGACGTGGAAGTGCGCGCTCGTCAACATTCCATTCGGCGGCGCGAAGGGCGGCGTCATTTGTAATCCCAAAGAGATGTCGCTTCAAGAGCTCGAAAATCTCACGCGCCGCTTCACGACGGAAATCTCCATCATCATCGGCCCGGAGAAAGATATCCCCGCCCCGGACGTTTACACAACGCCGCAGATCATGGCGTGGATAATGGACACGTTCTCGATGCAGCATGGCTACTCGATTCCCGGTGTCGTTACCGGCAAGCCGGTCTCGATCGGCGGATCGGCCGGACGCGACAAGGCGACGGCGCGCGGCTGCATGTACGTCGTCGACGAAGCGATGGAGGCTCACGGCCGAACGATCGAGGGCGCGACCGTCGCGATTCAGGGCTTCGGCAATGCCGGCATGTATGCGGCCCAGCTGATGGCGGAACAGGGCTATAAGATCGTCGCCGTCTCGGACTCGCACGGCGGCGTCGCCAACGAGCACGGTATCGACGTGAAGAGTCTCATCGCGCACAAGTTCGAGACGGGTTCGGTCGTCGGTTTCGCCGGCGGCGAACGCACCGACAACAAAGAAGTGCTGGAGTTCGAGTGCGACGTGCTCGTGCCGGCGGCGCTGGAGAAGGTGATTACCGCGGAAAACGCTCCGCGCATTCGCGCGAAGATCGTGGCCGAAGCAGCCAACGGCCCAACGATGCCCGATGCCGACGATATCCTGTTCGATCGCGGCATCATGGTTCTACCGGACATCCTCGCCAACGCCGGCGGCGTTACCGTCTCGTACTTTGAGTGGGTCCAAGATCTTCAAGCGAACTTTTGGGAAGAGGACGAGATCAACGATCAGCTCAAGCGAAAGATGACGCGCGCCTTCCGTGAGACCCACGAGCAAGCGAAGCGTCACGGCGTCTCGATGCGAAAGGGAGCGTACTGCGTCGCCGTAGCGCGAGTCGCCGAGGCGACGAAGCTGCGCGGCCTCTACCCATAATTGTGTCATCCTGAGGAGCGCGCGTAGCGCGCGTCTCGAAGGACGGTCGCATACGCAGCTCGGCTTCTTCGGCTCCGGCCGCCGCACGCTCGTCGACGACGAGACAGGTTCGATCACGTATACGCCTGGCTTCGTCGATCGTTCCACGGCGCAGAGCTGGTTCGATTCGCTTCGCGCCCAGGTCGATTGGCACAGCGAGCGCCGGCGTATGTACGACCGCGACGTGGACGTGCCCCGGCTGACCTCCGGCTATCACCTCACCGACGCGAACCTCCCGCCGGCCCTCGCCGAGGCGGCGCGCCGCACGATCGAAGCGACCGGGGCGCCTTTCAATCGCGTCGGGCTTAACTTGTATCGCGACGGTCGCGACAGCGTGGCGCCGCACAACGACCATCTTTACGAAATCGTCACGGGATATCCGATCGCGCTCATCTCGCTGGGCGCCACGCGCCTCATGACGATTCGCAGCAAGACCAAACCCAAGCGCGTGCTCGATCTCGATTTGGAAGAGGGCAGCTTGCTTGTGATGAGTTACGAGACGCAGCTGCATTACGACCACGGCATTCCAAAAGTGCGTGCCGCGGTTGGACCGCGCATCAGCCTAGCGTTGCGCGTTCGCCCGGATCAATGAAAGGCGACGCCGGTTAGGGCATGGCCGAGGCCGCCGATCGTCGGCACGGTTCGCCGCCCTTCGCTCAGCGTATAGGTCGTTATGTTGCCGCCTTGCTTGTTCGCCGCGTAAATCCGGTCTGAAGAGAGCGCGATGCAGTAGATGCCGTCGAGGGCCTTTGTGATCGTCGGGGAGACGCGCTTGCCGCTCGCGGTATACGAGGTGATCGCAGCCGGGTTCTTATTGTTAGAGACCCAAATTTTTCCGGATGCATCGACTTTGACGTCGACCGGTTCGTGCAATCCGTCGGTGATCGTCGGCTTCGTCCGCTGCCCGCTCGGCGTGTACGTCTGCACGGAACCGCCGGCGCTGTTGACGACGTAGATCTTGCCGTGGGCATCGACGGTAATGCCGCCGACCCCGTCGAGACCCGTAATCGTCGGCGTCGTTCGCGTTCCGTCGGGCTTGTACGTCGTAACGACGTCGTTGCCTAAGTTCGTGACGTAGATCTTTCCCGCATGGTCGACGGCAACGCCGAACGGTTGGTCGAGGCCGCTCTTGATGGTCGGCGTGGTCTGGTTGCCGTTTCGGTCGTACGTCGTGATCGTGTCGTTGCCGTTGGCGACGAAGATCTTGCCGTGGGCGTCGACCGTCACCGCGCGCGGCGTCGTCAGCCCATTCGTGATGCTCCAAACTTGCTTTCCCGCGAGGGTGAATTTCGTCAGCGAGTTATTCGAATATTGCGTCACGTAGATATTTTGTGTCGCCGCCCTCTCGCTCTGCGCTGCTGTTTGCGAGACGGCCGGCGGCATCAGGGGCGATCGCGCTGGCGAACAACCCGTAAGAAGCGATACGGTGCCGAGGGTAACGAGAAGCTTATGCACGGGAGTCCTCCGTGCCAGCGTTCGTACCCGCCGGGCGGGTTCTGCTATCTAGGGTGCCGGAGATGGCGAAGGTGTCGGGCCATAGACGGCCTCGGCCGTCGCACAGATCGTCGCGCCGGATAGATTGAAATCTACGAGCGAACCACCTTGGTTGGTCACGGCCGTTCCGTGCACCGTGACCGGGGCGTCCGGCGGAAGTGCGATGCGATTGTAGAGCAGATTGGTCTGCTCGGTCATCGTGCCCACTGACCGGTCGGCATTTAAGTTATCGTCAAACCACTTGCACGTCTCCACGTTGCCGCGCAACCCCGTAAACGAGTAGAGAATGACGGTGAGGACGAGTGCGCCGGCGGCGTGAAGCGGCTTCATGACGCCTTCATACTACGCGAAAGAAGCCGCCGCACCTCGTCATCGCCGGTCTGGTCGAAATCGCGATAGTAGAGGCCGACGGCATGAAACGGTTCGGGCGTATGGACGCAGACGACCCGATCCACCACCCGCTGCAGGCTTGCGCAGGTACGAGCGGCCGCCACCGGCACCGCCGCCACGATCGCTGCGGGATTCGCGGCGCGCAGCGCCATCGCCGCCGCCCGCATCGTCGCGCCCGTGGCCAGGCCGTCATCTACGACGATGACGATCTTTCCCGCGACGTCGAGGGTTGGGCGCGATTCGCGATAGGCTGCCTCGCGGCGGCGCAGTTCGGTCGTCTCGCGCCGGATGACTTCGTCCAGCGTCGCGTCGTCGATCTGCAACGATGCGATGAGATCCTCATCCACAACGCACGTGCCGTCGCCCGCGACTGCGCCCATTGCGAGCTCTTCATGACCGGGAACGCCGAGCTTTCGCACAAGATACAGGTCGAGCGGCGCATGGAGCCGGCGCGCCACCTCATAGCCGATCGGGACCCCGCCGCGCGGCAGGGCCAGAACGACGACGCCCGGATTATCGGCGTACTCGCCGAGCGCATCGGCGAGACGACGCCCGGCATCGAACCGGTCGGCGAAGAGCGGCATGAGGTTTTATTCCCGATCAGTCGGTAAGGCCTTTGACATAGGCGTGCGCGCCGGCGCACCGATTTGCATGTGGCAACGGCAGCGGTTGAAACGCGCTCGGCGCCTGCGTGAAATCGAACGTATCGTCCATTGCATTCGCGCTGCGATCGGTCGTTCCGAGCGACCCCAAGCCAAACGTGCTCTCGACGAACTTCAGAATGCTGCCGAAGTCATATTGGGTGTGCGACACGTAGTGAGGCCGCGCATACGCTGAGATCACGATCATGGGAACGCGAAATCCGAGGCTCGTATAGTTGATTTGCGGCGGCGGAACGCTATCGTACCATCCGCCCCAATCGTCCCACAGCAAGACGATCGCGGTGGAGTTCCAATAGTCGCTTGTGCCGACGGCGTCCACGAGCTTGGCAACCCAGCGCGGTCCGCCGTTGCAGCCACTCGCCGGATGGTCGGAATCGGCAAACGATGGAATGACCCACGAGACGTTCGGAAGCCGCCCCGCCTTAAGGTCGGCGAAGAAATTCGTGTTGGGCATGCTCACGTTGGCCGACCAATCCCGGCCGTAGCGGACCTTACGGATCGCATCGAAGCCGTTCCACACCGCACCTGAAAAGTCTTGATGCGGACCGAGATAGGGGTCGACGTAGTATTGCCAAGCGACGCCCTGCGCATCGAGCAGATCGGCGATGGTCGCATAGTCGAAACACGGGAACGGCCCGTTCGCGCTGACGTGTCCGTTGCGAAAGATGACCGGCGTCACGACGCCGTGCTTCGGCCGCGCGTCGCATCCCCACGGCATGACGTTCGGTTCGTCGGTCAACGATTCGCGTTCGTTCAGACGCACGCTGCCCGAGAGCAGCATCTGATGGGCGATGAAGCTCGAGGCCGTTTCGGTGAAGAACATATGGTCGGAAAGCGCGTATTGCTTCGCAAGGGTCCAGTACGTCGCTACGTCGGGATGACGCACGTACGCATACGGGTAGAGCTTGGCCGGTGGTCCACCGTTGTTCTCGCCGAACGCGATCCGATCGAAGCCGTCGTTGCGGCAGACGTTCGCAGCGTCGGGATTGCATTCGATCTCAAAACACTGGTGCGTGTGGCAGATGTCCTTACCGCCGAAGCGTGGAGAGCCTTGCGCCAGCGGAATCGCGCGCAGCGGTACGTCGTGAGCGACGCGGCACCAGCGCGGACTCGCTTTGCACCGCCCGCTCATTGCCGTCTCCGCGCCGGGAAACCCAGCGAAGAGATCGTTGAAGCTGCGGTTCTCTTGAACGACGATTACGACGTGCGCGATCTTGCCGCTCGCCGGCGACGTTACGGGCGGCGAGACCGCGCCGCTGCTGCAACTCGCTGCGCATAGCGCGGCCGTCAATGCGACCGCGCTATGCCGTTGCATTATTCCGGAACGCCTCCGTCGTGCTTCAAGAGCTCCTCGACAGCCTTGGGATTGGTGATCTTGCTCTTGCAAGGCAGCGCTTTCGGAAGCGGCGCTGCCGTGAACTTGTTCGGAGTCTGGCTGTAGTTGAAGATGTCCTGCATCGAGTTGGCTGAAGCGTCGTCCGTTCCGAGCGATCCTAAGCTAAACGTCTGCTCGATGTATTGCAGGATGCTGCCGAAGTCGTATTGCGTGTGCGCGACGTTGTTGGGCTTCGCATACGGCGAAATTACGACCATCGGTACTCGGAAGCCCAGCGTCGAGGGATTGATAATGGTCGGCGGCGCGTTATCATACCAGCCGCCCCAATCGTCCCAGATCAAGATGATCGCCGTGTTCTTCCAATATGGGCTCGTGCCGATCGCATTGACGACTTTCGTGACCCACCACGGACCGCCGTTACATCCGCTCGCCGGATGGTCTGAGTCGTAAAGGCTGGGAATAACGTAGGAAAGCGATGGGAGCTTCCCCGATTTGATATCCGTAAAGATGTTAAGGTTCGGCGAGCTGATGTTTGTTTTCCAATCGGGGCCGTGGAAAATTTTCTTGATCGCGCGAAAGCCGTTCCAAACTCCGCCCGAAAAGTCGCCGGGTTTGGGATAGTTGGGGTTAGCATCCACGTAGTCAAGCCAGGACACGTGTTTTGCATCGAGAAGATCCGCGATGGTTGCCCACTTGAAGCAGGGGAAGATTCCCGGATACGTTTTAACCTTTCCGTTGGCATACACAATCGGCGCAACGTCCCCCGGTACTGAGTCGCAGCCCCACGGCGGATTCAGCGGCTGATCGGTGACCCATTCGCCTGGCTTGATCTGCACGGTGCCCGAGATGAGCATTTGGTGCGCGATAAAGCTTGAGGCAGTTTCGTCGAAGAACATGTCATCGGCAAGCGTATACCGCTTGGCGAGATCCCAATACGGCTTGCTTTCCGAGCGATCAATGTACGCGTACGGAAAGTCTTTCGCCAACGGGCCGCCGCCGGATTCGCCGTAACGGATGAGATCGAAGCCGTCCATCTGGCAGACGTTGGAAGCGTTGGCGTCGCATTCGATCTCCCAACCGTTATGGCTGTGGTCGATGTCGGTGCCCTGATTGAGGCCGACGCCGGCCTCAAGCTTCACCGAATGCAAGTTTATCTGCCCGGTCTTACACCAGGGTTTCGGCGTGCAGGCACCGGACATCGTCGTATTCGCGCCCGGAAAACCGGCGAAGATGTTATCGAAGCTGCGGTTCTCTTGCACCATAACGACGACGTGCGAAATCTTGCCCGTGCCTGAGCCATTTGCAGGAATCGAGATGACGTTGGAACTGTTGCAGCCCGCCATGGCGGCTAGCGCAGCAACGAGAATTAAGGACCGAAACCGTTTCATGACACCTCCGACGGCGGGTTATTGAGCGTATCGTTCGACGCAGGAAAAGGTAAAATCTTGTCGCAGCTTGCTTGCATCACAAAAAATGACTATTGCAAATGACGCACGTCCTCGCAATCATGCTCGCCCGGCGGCGGCATTCCTTGGTGCGGCGATTCTTCTTTGCGCAATGCCGCGGGCCGCACGCGCGGTCGAAACGATACCGTTCACCGACGTCAACGGCGGTCTCATACAAGTGCAAGGTTCCGTTGACGGACAAGGTCCGGTACCGATGCTGGTCAATCTCGGCGCGGGCGTGGATATACTGTCGAGTGATCTTGGACGCCGCTACGTTGCGATTCACGGCAAGTACGTGAGTTTGCGCCTCACCGGGGAACGCGTCGATCTTCCAATCGGCAAAGTGCTGACGCTCGCCGCCGGCGGCGTCACGATGGAGGCTCCGCACGTCGGAATCTGGGGTGGACTCGATGGCAGCGGTGTCTCCGGCCTCATCGCGGCGACGGCGTTTCGAAATATTACGAGCACGTTCGATTTTCGCAATCACACGATCGTCATCGAGGATGCGCAGAGCTTTCCCGAGCGCGTACGGCCGCTGGTGCGCATTCCGCTAACGCTCCAGGACGATCTCGGCATCGCGCTAGCGCTCTTCGCACGATTCGACTTCGGGAACGGAAAGACGGGACTGTGCGAAATAGACACGGGCTCGCAAGGGATCACGCTCGACAAGACGTTCGCTCAGGCGCAGGGTCTCGCGCACGGCGCCGCAGCAAGCGGTACGGTTCCTTCGATTGCCGTTGCCGGCGCTCCCCAGACGGCCATTCCCACGCCGACCGTGAAGTTTGCCGATCTGATCTACGATTGCGACGTCGGGAACTCGTTCTGGGCGGGCCGCGCCTTTACGCTGGACCTCCCCAACCGCTTCATGTACGTTTCAACGTCATCTTAATGTAGCGCAGTTATGGCCCTCCCCCTGAGGGGTAGAAGCGGGCCATGAAACTCTATGCAGCCATGACCTCGACGGTCGCCGCGATGCTCATTCTGGGCGGCGCGTTAACCGCTGTGCCCGCTTTAGCTCAGTACGACGAATATGGCCCGCCGCCGCCGTACACGACGTGGCAACCGAGTTGGGACCAGTACCAGTACGATCGTCATCACGTCATCCTGGGCCGCGTCACGGATTTCCATCCGTATCGGCTGACGATCATGCGTCGCAACGGCAACGTCCAAACGATCGATCTTAAGCACGGTACCGAGATCTACCCGACCGGCGCTACGCCGGCTCCAGGCGAACGGGCAGCGATCGTCGGCTACTACAGCAACGGCACGTTCATAGCGAACCGCGTTATCCTGCGCATGTAACGTGCTCGTAGCGAGCTTACCCCCCGGTGCGCCGCCTGCGCTCGCGCAGGTGGCGCAACGCTTCGCGGCAACCAGCCGGGGGTTCGTCGTGTTTCAAATGCACCGCGTCTTCGACGTGCACACGGCTCTGCAGCGCCGCCACGAAGAGCTCGTCATGAACGGCGTCTATGACGACGGAACGCTGGTGCGGGTGCGCGTGGTGAGCTATGCGGTCAACGGCCGTCCCGCAGGGCAAAGCGATGTTGCAGCCGTGGAGCAATCTTGGAATCACCCCAAGCCGAGCGACGTCTTCGCACCACCGTTCGACCCCAGGAATTTCGGCGCATATCAATACCGGAGCTACGGGAATTCGACGATCGGCTTCTCATCCAACCTGCGTGACGCCGGTCACGGCAGCGGAACCTTTACGTACGACGCCCGCGGCAACGTCGTCTCCTACACATTCGTGCCGAACGTACTGCCGCCGCATGCGACCTCGGGCGAAGTCGCGGATCGCCGCTCCGAAGTGCTTCCGGGCTATTGGTCTTCAACCGAAGAGACGCAGCAGTATCGGGGAAGCTACGGACCTTTCGCTGCTGCCGGGGCAATTGCGGTCACCTATTCGGACTTTCGTCGTTCCTCCGATCTGAATTCGGCCCTAAGCTTACTCTAAAAGCAGCCGGCTAAAAAGGCTTTACGCCGCGTACAGAAAACCGGAAACGCCGGAGGATAGAACGCAAGCATGCCCGATTTCTTGAAGACCCTGTTCGTGAACCCCCCGACGTTCGAAGGTTTCGACGGCGGCGCGGGCTCGCGCTATCAGTGTCGCCGCGAGGTGCGCTCCTTTTGGTATCCGACGTGGCTGGCGCAGCCGGCCGCGATGGTGCCGGGGAGCAAACTCATTGACGCGCCGCCCGACGATTTGACCGTAGATCAGGTCGCGCCGTTGGCCAAGCAGTATGAGCGCATCGTCATGCATACGAGCGCGCCGTCGTTCAACAACGACGCCCGATTCGCGGAGCGGTTGAAGGAAGAGAATCCGAACGTCATCGTCGGTATGGTGGGCGCACACGTCAGCGTGCTGCCCGACGAATCGTTGCGGGGCGCACCCCACGTCGACTGGGTGAGCGTCGGCGAGTTCGACTACACCTGCGTCGATGTTGCCTCCGGCAAACCGCTGGCCGAGATCGACGGGCTCGCCTATCGCAAGAACGGAGAGATCGTTCACACCGCCGAGCGTCCGATCATCACCGATATGGATGCCTTTCCGTCGGTGCTCGACGTTTACCGGCGGGACCTGACGATTCCGAACTATTTCAACGGTTATTTGCAGCATCCGTACCTCTCGCTGTACACCGGCCGCGGCTGCAAATCGCGGTGCACCTTCTGCCTGTGGCCGCAAACCATCGGCGGGCACCTCTACCGCGTGCGCAGCGTCGAGAGCGTCGAAGCGGAGATGACCCGCGCGAAAGCGCTCTTCCCAGAGGTCAAAGAGTTCTTTTTCGACGACGACACCCTCACCGACAACATACCGCGTGTCGAAGAGATTGCGCGACGGCTCGGGAAGATCGGCATCACTTGGTCGTGCAACGCCAAGCCGAACGTGCCGCGCGCGACCCTCGAGATCCTCAAAGCCAACGGCTTGCGCTTGTTCCTGGTCGGCTACGAGTCGGGCAATCAGAACGTGCTCAACAATATGAAGAAGGGCACGCGGCTCGACATTATCCGCCGCTTCTCTAAAGATTGCCGCGAGTTGGGCATCAAGATTCACGGCACGTTCATTCTCGGTATGCCGGGCGAAACGCCGGAAACCATTAAAGAGACGATCGACTTTGCGTGCGAGATGGATCCCGAAACGATCCAAGTTTCACTCGCAGCTCCCTATCCCGGGACGTATCTCTACAAACAAGCGCAAGAAAACGGCTGGCTCGAGCTCCAGGACGGTTTGGTCGATACCCACGGCGTGCAGCACGCCGCCCTCAACTATCCCGGCTTGACCTCGACGATGATGTTCGAGGGTGTCGACGAATTCTATCGGCGGTTTTATTTCCGGCCGCGCAAGATGTTCTCGCTGCTCGGCGGCATGATCGGGGACCGTCAGGTGATGAAGCGCCGTCTGCGTGAAGGCAAGGAGTTCTTCCAATTTCTGCGCGAGCGTAAACGCGAGGAACGCGCTTCGCGGCAAGCCGAAAGAGCCGCCGCAGTTTAAGCGACCGCCCGGCTGGACTCTTGGAACGCGAGGCAAAAGTCTCGCGTTCCTTTAGCATTGGAGGTGCCGCATGGCTACGCGTTCATCGTTCGTGCCCGCCTCGATCGTTGCCGCCGCGCTGCTCATCGGCTGCGGCGGAGAGAATGCGCGAACCGCATCGCTGCCGCCGTCGGGCGCAACGAGCTTCGGTAAGGGTCACGCACCGGTCGAGCCCGCGACTCACTTCGTTCCCGATCGCATCATCGTCATCGTGATGGAGAATCATAGCTTCGACGACGTCATCGGCCGAACGGATCCCTCGGGCAACCGTCTCGTCACCCCATTCTTGACCCAAGCCGCGTTGACCGACCGGCTTGCGACGCTTGCATTCGGCGTCGCACACCCGAGTTTGCCGAACTATCTCTCGATGATCGCCGGAGATTATTTCGGCGTGCACGACGATAACGGCAGCTGTTACGCGCCGC
>JAFAOZ010000223.1 GCA_019247395.1 Vulcanimicrobiota bacterium
CCCGGCGGCATCTGCGCGATCGAAAGCAGCGAGTCAAGACCGCTCGCGCGTGATTGAACCGGTACGCCGATGACCGGAACGAGCGTCTTCGCGGCGGTCATGCCCGGCAGATGCGCCGCGCCTCCCGCGCCCGCAATGATTGCAGCAAGCCCTCGGCGCGACGCCGACGCCGCATATTCGAACATCTCATCGGGCATGCGATGCGCGGAGACGACGCGCACTTCGCACGGAATATCGAGCTCGACGAGCGTGTCGCGCGCCGCCGACATCGTCTCCCAATCGGAACGGCTTCCCATGATAATTCCGACGACCGGCGCTCTGCTCGCTTCGTCCATTGCCGAGGCGCTTCGCGCATATACCTTTTTTGTCATCCTGAGCGGAGCTTCAACTGTGTCATCCTGAGCGAAGGGCCGGAGGCCCGAAGTCGAAGGGCGAAGGGCCCTGTGCGTGTCGAGGTTTCTGCTCGGTATCAACTATTGGCCGCGCCGCAGCGCGATGTATATGTGGGATCGCTTCGATATCGACGAGATCGGCGAAGATTTTACGCGCATGAAAGATTTCGGCCTCGACATCGTGCGCTTCTTCTTGATGTGGGATGCATTTGCGCCCGCTCCGAACACGATGGATGCAACTATGCTGCGCCGCTTCGACGCGGTGATGGAACGCATCGCCGGCGCAGGGCTGCAAGCGATGCCGACCCTCTTCTGCGGGCATATGAGCGGTGTCAATTGGCTTCCACGATGGACGCTCGAGCGCGAGACGGTCGTCGGCCGCTTCCGCACGATATCAGGCGGCAACGTAATCGACCGTGCAATCGGCGACTTTTACGGCGACCCGGAGCTGCTCAAAGCGCAGGTTTTCTTCGCGCGGCGCATCGGCGAGCGGCTGCGTGGTCATCCCGCACTCTTCGCATGGGATCTCGGCAACGAGTTCTCCAACTTGCGCGCGCCCGCATCCGCGGACGAAGCGGCGCAGTGGAGCGAGCGTCTCACCGATGTGTTGCTCGAAGTATCCGGCGTCGGCGCTTCGGGCGGCATGCATGGAGAAGATCTCGAACACGACCGGCGTTTGCGTCCGTCGAGCATTGCGCGGCCGTGGGAGTTTTCGATGATGCACGGCTACTCGGTGTACAGCACGTTTTCGCGCAATAGGCAGGATCCAAACGTCGTACCGTTCCTTTGCCAGCTGCAGCAGTCGTTCAGCCGCAAGCCCGTGCTTTTTACGGAGTTCGGCAATCCCGAATGCCCGCCCGGAGCGACGCAGGTGGACAACATCGCATGCCTCGACGAAAACGAGATGGCCGAGTATTCCGGCCACGTCCTCGAACGGCTCCACGCTTGCGGGGCGCTCGGCGCGTTCTGGTGGTGCTGGGCCGACTACGATCCGGCGCTCGCAAAACTGCCCCCGTTTGATCGCGCAGCGCACGAGCTGCGTTTCGGCATCGTGCGCAGTGACGGAACTGCGAAGCCGGTCGCTGCGACGCTCGCGCGCTTTGCGCGTGAAGCGCGAGCGGTCGTCGAATTGCTTCCGCCGCCGATTGCCTCCGAAAGCGAACACTATGCGGGTCTTCCGTCGAGCATCGAACGCGAATACCGCGACTATTGCGAGACGCATGCCTGAAGACCGCGCGCTCATCGTGACCGGTGCGAGTTCCGGTATCGGGCGGGCGCTCGCATTCGCGGCAGCACGTGAGAGCTATCGCGTCGTGCTCGTCGCTCGCCGCGCCGAGCGGCTGTCAGAGGTTGCCGACGAGATTCGCGCCGAGGGCGGCAGCGTTGCGACGGTCGTCGCCGACGTGATCGCACCGGAAGCACCGTCGAAAGTTGTCGGTTCGGCGTTACAGAGCTTCGGACGGATCGATGTGCTCGTGAACAATGCGGGCGCGTACGCCTACGGCGAGTTGCTGGATCAAAGTGACGCATCGCTGGAAGCCCAGTGGCAACTGCACGTCGCCGCGCCGATCCGCTTTGCGCGTGCCGCCTTGCCGCATCTCGCGACGACGCGCGGACAACTCGTCTTCCTCGGCTCGGGCGTGGCGCGCGTTCCGCTGCCGAACGCCGGCGCTTATTCGATGGGCAAAGCAGCAATTCGCGCTGCGGCCATTCAGCTGCGCCGTGAACTGCGATCGCGCGGCATCGCCGTGACGTACGTTGATCCCGGCGTCGTTTCGAGCGAATTCCACAGCGCGCAAAGCATCGAGCGCCCGCCGGGTGGAACGATACCGCCCGAGCGCGCGGCGGCTGCGATCCTGCGCGGCATGAAGCGCCGCGCCGCGGTCGTCACCGCAGCGCCATGGCAGACGGCATTTACCATACTGGGCGAGTGGGGCGGCGCATTCGCCGACCCGGTGGTTACCCGCGCGTTCACGGTGCGCCGGGTAAAGGAGTAACGCTGTAGATGGATGATTTCGAACGAGCCCTCGAGCCCGTCGTGAGGCGAATGGAACGCGTGAAACTGCCCGCGTCGTTTCTACGGGAGGCGCTAGTGCCGGGCGCAACGCTGAAACTCGGCGCACTCGCAATGCGTTGGGCGGGAATGCCGAATAAAAATGAGCGTGCCGTCCTGCGCGAGGCACTCGACGCGCTCGCAAATGCGGGTTATTTGGAACACCTGGAGGAGGAAACGTGGAGAGTCGTACGCGCCGCCGAGTGAGCGGCATGCTCGTCGCGAGCTTGCTCGGCGCGATTTGTGCCGTCGGTATTGCACACGGTGCTGCCGGACGCGCCGAGCAGTCCGGTGTCTTCGCATTGCTCGGTGGCACGCCAAGAGTGAGCGCTAAGTTCTGGGTAAGCAGCCCCGAAGTTCTGAGCGGAACCTCGGCTTCGCGGAGTCTCAGCGCGACGCTCAAAGTTCGGCAGTTTGGTGCGGACGGCAAGCCGGTTCTCAATTACGACGTCGACATGGAGCACACGATGCACATGATCGTCGTGCGCGACGATTTTGCGACGTTCGCGCACGTACATCCTAATTTCGACCCTGCGACCGGCACGTTTTCGCAAGAGTTCACGAGAGAGCCGAATCGCCGCTATTACGTCTACGCCGATTCCACGCCGCATGGGCTTCCGCAACAGGTCTTTCGCTTTATGCTCGGTGGCCCAGGGCCGCTTGCCGATAGCCGGCTCGTCTTCGCGCCGTCCGATCCTGCGGCAGAAGCCGGGCCGTACAACGTCACGCTTTCGCACACGACAATCGTGGCCGCTCAACCACATGATCTCGATTTGACCGTTCTGGAAAACGGACGGCCTGCTCAGAATTTAGCGCCGTATCTCGGCGCGGCGGCGCACGTCGTATTGATCAACACCGTGAGCCTGGCCTATGTGCACCTTCATCCGGCATTGCGTGGCACAGACGATGAGCATACGAGCATGAGCGCGGGAATGAACATGGCGGAGTCGACGGAAG
>JAFAOZ010000146.1 GCA_019247395.1 Vulcanimicrobiota bacterium
TTCCTAGCACGCGGACGTGCGCTCCTGGGGAATCGCGATTTTGCGTTGCCGGATGACGTCCGCGCAATTGCGCCGCACGCGCTACGGCACCGAATCGGTTTTAACTATCGTTTGGCGGCCGAAGGTATTTCCGCGGATCGCGTCATCGACGGGCTCGTCGCGGCCGTTCCCGCGCCGTGACGATTCGCGAGGCGCTCCTCCGCGCGCGTCGCCGCCCGCGCCATCTCGGAGCGGGTTCGCCGACGATCTACCGCGGCGACGGGTACGAGTTCGTCGAGCTGCGCGCCTATGTTTCCGGCGACGACGTACGGCGCATCGATTGGGCTGCCACCGCACGCTCGGGAGAGCTTCAAACGCGCGTCGTGCTCGAAGACGTCGCGTTGACGCTTGCGGCGATCCTCGATGAATCGCCGTCCATGCGTGTCGGACGCCGGCGCCCGCTGCTCGATGCGGGACGCGAAGCGCTGCAAACGTGGTTCGGCGCGGCGACTGGTGAAGACCGCTGCATTCGCGTCACTGCCGACGGTGTGACGCCGCCCGCGCTGCAGCGCACTCCGCACGCGGCGCTCGGTTTTACGGCACGCAGCGATCGTTTCGACGTCACACGTACGCTGCGTACCGCACGCGCCGCGCTTCCGCGCGGCACCGCGCTTTTGGCGATCGGCGACTGGTACGAGCTTGACGAATCGCTCGACCGCGAACTCTCCGCGCTGGGCGCGCGGTTCGACTGCACGGCGTTAATCGCGCGCGATCCATGGTACGACGGTTTGCCGCTGGGCGGTCTCGTTCGATTGCGTGGTGCGGAAGGCGGCTACACCCGGGCGTACGTCGGCCCGCGCGAGCGCGCGGCATTTATGGAGGCCGTCCGCCGGCGCGAAGAGCGACTTCTGCGGCGCTTCGAGCTTGCCAACTGGCGAACGGGAGTTTTGCGCGAAGCCGACGGCGCCCAATCGCTCGCCGGCGCATTCGGTCTCCGTGTCAGACTGAGCGGAGTGGAAGGATGATCGTCGATCATCCGGTGCGTTTGTTGCTCGGACTCGTCGGAGTCGTGCTCTTTGCGCTGCTGTACGATCGGCTCGCGCGCCGGATGACGGCGCGCGACCTCGCCTATTCGAACGTACCATTTTTCCTCGAAGCGGCGCAACCGCGCCAATGGATTCCGCGCGCGCTGCAGGCGCTCTGGATTTTGGCGCTGGGCGCGTTGGTGCTCGGTATTTCAGGTCCACATTTGACGGTTCCCGTTCCGGTGCGCGACGGTTCGGTCTTCATCTGCATCGACACCTCGGGATCCATGTCATCGACCGACGTCTTTCCGACGCGGGCGCAGGCAGCCAAATCAGCGGCGCGCGCATTCATCGAGGAGAGCCCGCAAGGAACCAAGACCGGAATCATCTCGTTTGCAGGTGCAGCAAGCGTTATCGCGCCGCTCAACTCGGACCATCAGGCGGTTATCGGCGCGCTCGACCAGATCCCGCTGCCCGACGGCGCCACCGCGATCGGCGATGCGCTCAAACTTGCCGCACAGATGCTGCCGGCAACGGGGCATCGTGTCGTCATCCTCATTACGGATGGTGTCAACAACACGGGCAACGATCCGATGGAGATCGCGCAGTGGCTCGGCGCGCATCACATACCGGTCTACACGGTGGGAATCGGCACGCCGAACGGCGGGCTCATTCCTGGAACAAACGAGGAAGCCACGATTGACGAGAACGCGCTGCGCGGTTATGCGGATGCGAGCGGCGGCGCGTATGCACGCGCCGAGAACGCGACGCAACTGCACGACGCATTGGCACGCTTGGGGCGAATTACGTCGGTGACTCACAAGCCGGTGGACGCGTCGCTCGGGTTCGCCGTGGGCGGTGCGGTCGGCATGCTGCTCGCGTTTCTGACAGGTTTCTCAGTCGGGCGGTATCCATGAGCGAACCCTTCGCCAGGCTCGCCGAGTGGATTGGCGATGCCGGGGGCATGGACTCGCTCGAGGCGATTGCCATGTGCGTGGCGACGGTGAATGCAGACGCGCGGCCATCGGCTCGCATCGTCCTGCTGCGCGGACTCGACGAGCGCGGCTTACGATTCTTTACGTCGTATTTGAGCCGTAAGGGACGCGAACTGGCGGAGAATCCACACGCCGCAGCGGTGCTCTATTGGCCGGGGTTACATCGCCAGGTACGCATCGAAGGCGACGTCGCGCCGCTCTCCGAGGTCGAATCCGACGACTACTTCGATGCGCGTCCGCGCGGGCACCGGATCGCGGCTTGGGCTTCGGAGCAGAGCGAACCGCTCGAATCGTATAGCCTTCTCGAAGAACGCTACGCGCATTTCGACGAACGCTTCGAAGAAGCAGTTCCGCGCCCGCACTCCTGGGGCGGGTACCTGTTGATTCCGGCGCGCATCGAGTTCTGGCAGGGCCGGCCAAACCGTCTGCACGAACGCACGCTCTTTACACGCGACGGAACCTCGTGGACAAAGACGCTGCTTCAGCCATAGGGAGGATCGGATGAACGATAACGCGACCGCGCAGATCGCGCAGCTGTTACATCAGGCGGGCGACGTGCACCACATGGTTTTTGCCGACACCGACGGCAGTGATGACGACTGGGCAACGTTCTATTCCGACTGGCTTCTGACGCATTCTGCACTTCCACGCCTGTTGGGACGACGCCCGGTTCGCAGCCACCTGACGCGCGACCTCGTCGAGCTCGACGCGCAATATGCCGCGGCCTCGCCGTCCGACCCATGGCCCACCTGGTACGCGCAGCGCCTCGTCGAGAAATATCACTGAGCCCGAGCCGAGCGCCGCGGCCGTCTCGCTAGCCAATCTGCAAGAACCCAAACCGCACCGATAGCTGCGATATTGTAGGCGTTCGCGCCCCACGCGCTTTGCTCGTGGGTGAAGGAGAGCAACTGCGGCGCCAAAGCGAGCACGCTGAAAATTGCGAGCATCAGCGTCAACAGCCGCGCGGCAACGACGTCTAAGATTCCGCTAACGATCGCGATGCCGGCAAGGATGAATGCGATTCCCGTCACGACGGCCCAAACATTCCCGCCCATGGGCATCCATTGCGGAACCATGCGCGCTATGCCCGCTACATTCGCAAGATGCGCAATGCCGAACACAATGGTCGAAACCCCGAAGATCCAACGCGCAATCAACCCGACGCGCTGCAACGACCCGCGGCTCGCACCCGCAACGAACACCAGCGCGAGCGCGGCGATAACGATCGCCTCCTGGCCAAGCCCCGCGAGCGCACCGGTCAGGCCCGACCAGCCCAAGTACTCGTATCCGGTCACGAGCCGTGGCGACCAAAAAATCGCAAAGACCCCATACGCTACCGCCAGCAGCACGGCTCCAAGTCTTGCGGTGCGCGGCTGCACGATCGTAATGCCGCCGACGATCAACAGCAGCGCAACGACGCACGCGAAAACCACGCTATGGGCCGCAACCCGATCGCCGAACGCCTGAATCGGCTGCTCGGCCGGATCGAATCTCCGCCAAACTAAATCGACAATACCGGTCGCAATCGCACCAACCGCGAGAACCGAAACGCCAACCCCCACGCCGCCTCCTTTTAAACGCAATCAAGCGTAAGTCCGCGATTCGTCGCGGAACCGGTT
>JAFAOZ010000153.1 GCA_019247395.1 Vulcanimicrobiota bacterium
CCATGTAGTTGCTGCAGCCGCCCTGCTGGAGGACGACAGCCTTGCTGGCCGTTGCGGTGGTTCCCGAGACCTTCGTCTCCCAGATGCCCGTCAGGCTCGTGGGATACGCCTGGTCGACCACGCCAACATACTTGCCGAAGTTCTGAACTGCGGCCGGGAAGTTGATCGTCTGGTTGAAGCTGAGGAACTGCCAGCTGCCGCTGACGAGCTCAGCGAGGTGCGGCGAGCTGCACGGCGAGACGTAGTTGCACTCGACGTAGAGGTTACCGCTCTTATCGTAACCGGCCGGCCAGTCGTAGCCGGGGCCCGGGTAGGACGCGCCGGCGTCGGGGCCTGCGACGATCTTAACGCCGCCCGGATAGAAGTTGGAGACCGAGACGTCGCCAGTGTTGCTTACCGAGCAACCGATGGATTCGCCGCCGGTCGGCCACGAGTTGACGACCGCGCCGCCGCTGATCTCGAACAGCTCGTCGAGAGAGAAGTCGGCTACGTAAACGTTGCCGCTCTTGTCGGTGCAATCGCCGTACGGATAGCTGAAGCCAGTGATCTGGCCTACGAGCGTTCCGCTCGGATAGGCAATTTCGTCAACCGAGGCATAACCAAGGTCGGTCGCCCAGATCGTGCCGGAGGTGCCCTTCGGAGGCTTGATGTGCCACGAGTGCGCCAGCGGATGTTGGGCCGGAAGACCCTGGTGCCTGACGTTGGACATTGCGAACAGTTTGTTCAGCTCTTGGAAGCTGTGATGTCCGCCAACTACGCTCTGGGGCGCCACGGAACTGCCGCCGAGGGACGGCGTCGTGCCATTAGCGCTGCAACCCGCCAGAAGCGCAATGCCTGCGGCAACGCCGAAGGCATATCGGGCCAAACTAAGGACTTTCATCGGATAGTTAGCTCCAATCTTGCAAGAAGTGAGTTTGAATCTCGCCAGGCTCACTTAGGAGCCTGTTTGGTCAATCGAACCGAGAGAGGATAGACCTTTTACCAACGAGCCCCGCACATGCGATAGTGCTCTGACGTTCTAAGGTGTGCCGGGATATGTTTAGGACTCGGCCCGACGGTTTAGAGACCGGGGTCCATCTTCCTGCGGTGCACCGAAAAAAATACGGCTGCTTGGTTTGCTATTAAAATGGGAAATCGGATTCTTTTAGGCCGACGTTGGTCTTGAGGTCGTTCACCGTTTCATCGAGCACGATCTGCGAACCCGAATACATCACTTGCCGTACCGGCCAATGCGTCTCTTTCGAGAGATACAGAATTTGATCCGTGACGCCGTAATTCGCAGACGGATCCGACGCTTTGAGCTCCACGCGATCGGTTTGCACGCCGTTGACCTTACCGCCGTCGACTTGCGTTAACTTCCCCGGCGTCGTCGCATAATCGTCAACGATGCGCTGCAGCAATCCCTCGGCAATCGTGACGCCGCGCAGCGAGACGGCGCGCGGATCGTGGATACTCACCTTGAGATGAATGCCGGATAAGAATCCGCCTTGGTGACCGCTCACCTGATCGCCGCCAACCCAAACGCCGCCCGATCCCTTCCCGTCGCCTTCGAGTATCAGCGTTTTGACATAGTGCGGCTTCATGAATTGATATTGGTAGACGCGATCTTGAGTTTGGTTACCTTTTGCTTCATGAACGCGCAGAATCGCGGTGTAATCGTTCGTCGACGCAAACGATTCGTCAAAGGCCGCAATCGCCGGTGCCGAACTCGCAGCCGAAGCGTGACCGAGCGGCAACAGCGCGAGTGCCGCGCTCGATGTGAGCGCGCTCAAGAACGCAAGCGAACGATGGCCTTTCACAAATACTCTCCTTTTATAAGGTCTGCGGGGAAGCCGGCTGCAGCGTCTCATCGATGAGCAGCGTTCCGTGCTTCCCTTCGACGCCGATGAGCACATCGCATTTTGCATCGGCGGCGATCTCTTCGATCGTGCGTCCGAGCGGCGCGCCGCTATATTTGCCTTCGCGAAACGATCCGAGAATGATGAGATCGGCCTTCACCCGCTTGGCAACGTCGAGCACCGCCTGTTTGGTAGAACGCGTCTTGACCGCCTCGGTTCGAATGGTCACGTTGTTATTGTTTGCAA
>JAFAOZ010000155.1 GCA_019247395.1 Vulcanimicrobiota bacterium
ATCCTGCAGTGCTAACCTCGCGAGATCGGCTTGCAGCACGCGCACGTCCGGAACGTGGAGCCCGACGGGACCGGCATCATCTTGGCCGAGTACGAGCCGGTCGATCGTGCCGGCAGCGGTAAGCTTCAAGAGCAGGCGGTCGACCGCGAGGTTACGCGCGCGCGCCGCCAGATACGCGTCCAGCGTTGCCGGGCCGATGAGCTGCCGCAGATGCGCGGCTTGCGCGGTTTCGCTCGGCAAGAGCGGAGCGTGCAGATTTGCATACTCTTGCAGATAGAGCCACGTTGGGTACGGTGCGAAGAACGGCGTCCCAGCCGGAATGCCGGTCGGCGCGAGCCGCATGATGGTCCCGAACGCCCCAATCCAAGCCGAAGGCCGCCGTTGACGCACGTGCGCAAGCTCGCGCAATCGCGATTCGGCATCGGCGTACGTCGCGCCCGGAATGCGCGACGCCAAAAGGCCTCCGTATGCCAGCATGTCGGTCGAGATAACGAATGCACCGGTTTGCGGCTTTGCAGCTTCGCCATTGAGCCACGCGATCAATGCGTCCGGTTTTCCCGCTTGCAAAAAGCGGCCGAGGAGGGGAGGCGGCGGCGTGGCGACGTTGACACCGGCGATGCGCCCGACCATGACCGGAAGCTGCGCCGTGACGGGGCGGTCGTCGATCGGCACGTATGCGACCGCCGCAAAAAGGAAAGCGAACAGGTGCATCAGATCAGCGCTCGCAGCGCTCCGCCGTGCCGTTCGAGCAAGCTTTGTGCGGCAGCGGCATCCAGGCCGTTGCGTTGCATCACGACGGCGAGCTTAACGCGGCCGCCCGCGCGTTCGAGCAGCTCACGCGCACGCGCTTCGTCGACGGCGGCGATTTCTTGCACGAGACGCAAGGCTCGCGCGCGAAGTTTTCGATTGCTCGCCACGACGTCGACCATCAAGTTGTCGTAAACTTTTCCGAGCCGCACCATAACCGCGGTCGAGATCGCGTTCAGCGCGATCTTCTGCGCGGTACCGGCCTTGAGACGCGTCGAGCCGGCGAGCAGCTCGGAACCCGTCGGCAGTACGATCGAAGTTTCCCCCGCATGTGCCAGCGGCGATTCCGCAACGCTGGTGAGTGCGGCGGTGTACGCGCCGAGCGAGCGCGCGCACGTTATTGCAGCGATGACGAATGCTGCACTGCCGCTTGCCGAGATGCCGATCACCGCATCGCCGCGCTGCACGTTTGCACGTGTCGCCGCTTCGCCGGCTGCCGCATCGTCTTCCGCGCCTTCAATCGCATGCTCGAGTGCGGCCATCCCTCCGGCAATGTGGGCGCGTACGAGCTCGCGTGACGTGCCGAATGTGGGCGGCATCTCGGCGGCATCGAGCATTGCGATGCGCCCGCTGCTGCCGGCCCCGACGTAATGCAGCGCACCTCCGCGCACAAGGCGTTGAACGATTGCCTCGACGGCTTGGGCGATGACGTCCGTCGCGTTCAGCACGGCGTCGACGGCACCGCGTTGTTCGGCGACGAGCAGCTCAACGAGACCGGGCGTACCGAGCAGATCGAGGCCGGCGCCGCGGGTATTGCGCGCCTCAGTCGGCGGAATCGTCACGACGCGGTGGACTCGCGTGCGATCGCATCGAGCAGCGCCGGCAGTTCGTAGGGCGCGATGGCGCCGAGCACCGCGGGATGGCGCGCACCGGTTGCCGCCGGAACGTTGCCCGCGCGACCGCGGAGCGTTTCGTAGCCGAGCACGGCAAATGCAATCGCCTCTTTGGCATCGGGGGGAATTCCCATCGCATCGGTGGTTTCGACGCGCGCACCATCCAGCCGTGCCGCCAAGCGCGCGAGCAAGGTGCGATTGCGCGCGCCGCCGCCGCTGACGATCGTGCGCGCGCCCGCGAAACCCGCCTGCACAACGCTCTGCGCGATGGATGCGGCGCTCAGCTCCGTCAGCGTCGCGGCGCCGTCCTGCGTGCTCAAGCGCGCCAGCTCGCCGGCGTACCGCGCCAGAAAGTGCGAACCGAAACGCTCGCGTCCGGTCGTTTTGGGCGGCGAGGCGGCGAAGTACTCATCGCGCAGCATCGCGGCGAGCAACGCCTCGTCCACGCGCCCTGCCGCTGCAAGCGCGCCGTCGCGATCGAACGTGGCCGCGCCGCCCGTGCGCTCGGCGACGAAGCGATCCAGGAGCATATTTGCGGGACCGGTATCGAATGCAATCGCTTCTTGCACCGGTGCGCCCGCGCGAAGCAACGTGACGTTTGCAATTCCGCCGAGATTGAGCACGATGCGATCTTCCCGTTCGTCGCGTAAGAGAAGGGCGTCCACGTGAGCGACGAGCGGCGCGCCGTGTCCGCCTGCCGCCGTGTCGGCACTGCGAAAATCGTAACAAACCGTTGCGTGCAGCGCTTCGCGAATCGCGAAGGCGTCGCCGATCTGCAACGTTACGTTCGCGGCACCGTCGTGCCAGACCGTCTGGCCGTGCGACGCGACGAAGGCCGGCTGCGTTGATTCGGCGACCGTTCGTGCGGCGCGGGCGTAGGCTTCCCCGAGTTTCTTGTGCAAGTGCGCGAGCCGCTCGACGCTGCCCTCATTCGGCGGCAAGAGCGCGAGCAGCTCGTCGCGCAGATGGGCTTGGAACGGAATGCACTCGAAGCGCTGCAGCGCGATCGCGTATCCGTCGCATCGCGGCCGAATCTCGACGAGCGCCGCATCGATGCCGTCGAGTGAGGTTCCGCTCATCAGACCGATCGCGAGCATTCGTCCATCATCGCTTCGTAGAACTCGGCTCGGAAATCCCGGATGTCGCCGCGCCCGAAGTAGACGGCGTTCGTCAGCAGCACGCCTTGCACGTCGCGCACCGGATCGGCCCAGACGCAGGTCCCCACGAAGCCGGTGTGACCGAACGACGCGCGATCCATGAAGCGGCCGCACGAGTTCTCGTCGCTGGTCTTGAGCGCCCAGCCAAGGCCCCGGCGCAGAACCGGATCGCCGGCTTGCTCGGTGACGGCTTCACGCACGAGCGATTCCGTAAGCGTCGTGCAGCCACGGCCGTGAAACGTGCCCAGATAGCATTCGGTAAGCCGTGCAACGTCGGCCGCCGTACCGAAGAGTCCGGCGTGGCCGGCGATGCCGCCCATCAGATAGGCTTTTTCGTCGTGAACCACGCCTTGCACGCGACCGCGCCAGCCGTCATCTTCGGTCGCGGGGATCGCCGGACGCAGCGCGGCGCGCGGCCGAAAACGCAACGGGGGCGGGAAACATTGCGCCGCAAGCGTGGCCAGCGATACGCCGGTGACTCGCTGCGCAAGCGCACCGAGTGCGATAAAGCCGAGATCGCTGTAGATCACACGCTCGCCGGGCGCCGCGAGCAGCGGAGAGTTCAACGCGAAGCTTTCGACGTTCTCGTCGAGGATCGCGCGGTAATCCGCGCCCGAGTTCATGCCTGAGGTATGCGCGAGGAGCATCCGCAGCGTAATCGCGCGGTGCTCGTCGCAGCGCCACTCGGGCAGGATTCCGCTCAACGGCTCGTCGAGCGCAAGCTTTTGCTCGGCGACGAGCCGCAGTACCAGCGTCGCTGCGAAGAGTTTCGTGAGCGAAGCGAGGTCGAAGAGCGTGTCAACGTAGACCGGCCGCGCGAGGGCATCGTCGCGCGTGGTGCCGTACGCGCGCTCGAAGACGACGCGTCCGCGGCGCTCGATGCGCGCGACCGCCCCGGTGTACTCCTTGCCGAGGTAGGCCTGCAGTAGTTTATGTATCAAGGGAAACAGGCAGTCGTCCGGAGGCGAGGCTCGAGCCGAAGATTACGTCCGCGAGGCCGCCGATCGCCGCTTCATCGTCACCGTAGGCGGCGAGCAGATGGCGCGCCGATGCAAAGAGCGGCACGTCGAAAGGCTCAAGTAACGAAACGACGAGCGCGTCGGGATAACGCTCGAGAATTTGTGCTATAGCGCCGGCTTGTGCCGGATGCAGATGCGCGCGGCGCGCGAGCACGAGGGGCCGGCGGCCACGCTGCGCGAGTCCGTCGAGCAGGAAGGCGATATCTGCATCGGCAGGGTCGGACGGAACGATAAGTTCTTCCACCACGGCGGCCTCGCGTTTCAATTCGGGCTCGGTGCCGCCGAACGATACCGCGACCGATGCGAGCGGATCGGCGTGCGGAATGCCGCGTACGACCGTGATTGCGCGGCGCGCGATCTCGCGGCCGACGCCGCGGTGTGGCGGAAAAGCGTCGAGCGGCAGCGGCGCCGCGGCGGCGGCGCGCAGATTGGCAACGCGCCGGTGCGCCTCTTGCAGGCGCGCGAGCGGAATCCGGCCGGCATCGACCGCTTCTTCGACCGCGGCTGCAGCGGCCAGCGCGACGGCGACGTCGTGACTGAAAAGCAACAGATCGGCGCCCGCCGCAAAGGCATCGACGGCACCCGAAACCGAGTCCTGCGCTGCAATCGCTTGCATCTGCAAACAATCGGTCACGAGCACGCCCTGAAAGCCGAGCTCCTCGCGCAGGAGACCGGTGAGAACGCGCGTGGAGGTCGTTGCGGGACGCTCGCCGTCGAACGCAGGCACCACGACGTGTGCGGTCATGATGACCGCAGCATTGCGCGCGACGTGCGCGAACGGCACGAGATCGCGCGCGCGCAGGGTCACTTCATCCGTGGAGATCAACGGCAGCGCGTCGTGCGAGTCGGTCGCGGTCGAACCGTGACCGGGAAAGTGCTTGTAACACGGAAAGACGCCGCCGCCTGCAAGACCGACGCCAAAGGCAGCGCCGAGCGAAGCGACCTGCTGAGGGTCGGCGCCGAAGGAGCGCGTGCCGATGACGCGATTCCCCGGCTCTAGCGCAAGATCGAGCACCGGCGCAAAATCGAGCGCGCATCCGGCGCGCCGCAGGTCGAACGCGATCTGCTCGCCGGCGCGGCGCGTTAGATCGAGCTCGCCGGCCGCACCGAGCGCCATCATGGACGGCATCGGCTCGACGTCGCGGTGCAATCGCGCAACCCGGCCGCCTTCCTGGTCGATCGCAATCAATGGCGGCAGACCGGCTGCGCGCTCCCGCAGCGCGTCGGTGAGCGCGCGAATGGCGTAGAGCGGCGCGTCGGCCTCGCCGAAAAGCATATATCCGCCGAACTGCGGCAGCGTTTCGTCGAACGCCGTGCCTTTGATGCCCGCCATTACTACGCCGCGCGCGAGCTCGCCGATGCCGTTCACGCCAGCGCCAAACCAGTCGTGCGATCGAAGCGCCGCAACGCGGCGAGCGGCAGATCGAGTACGACGCCGTCGCCGGCGCGCAACGCGCTCGCGGCAGGCACGCGAACCGTGAGAAGTCCGCGCTCCGTCTCCACCTCGAGATAGGCATCGGCGCCGGCGCTTTCGCGGCGTGCCACCCGCCCGGCGAGGCCGCCGTTCGACGATAGGGCAACGTGTTCGGGGCGAATGCCGACGATCGCACCGTCGTGTTCGAAGAGATTCATGGGGCGCGCTCCCAAAAAGCGCGCCACCGCGAGCGTCCGCGGTGCATCGAAGACGCGCTGCGGGTCGCCGCAGTCTTCGATTCGCCCGTCGATCAGCACCGCGAGCCGATCGGCGACGCTCATCGCCTCGGCGTGATCGTGCGTCACGTAAAGAATCGGACCGGCGAAGCTTTGCCGCACGCCGATCACCGCATCGCGCACCGAACGCCGCAATGACGGATCGACGTGAGCGAGCGGTTCGTCGAGCAGCAGTGCCGACGGATCGGAGAGCAGCGCCCGGGCAATGGACGCGCGTTGACGCTCGCCGCCAGAGAGCTGGCGCGGCCGGCGATCGAGTTTCGATTGCAGGTGGACCGTTTCGGCTGTGCTTCGAATTCGCGCATCGCCGCCGTCGCGCCGGCGTAAGGCGAAGCGCAGATTATCGCGCACGCTCATATGCGCAAAGAGCGCGTCGTCTTGCGCGACCAGCGCAATCCGGCGTGCCTGCGGCGAACGATCCACGATCGACTCGCCGTCGACCCGAACATCGCCGCTCCGCGGCCGGAGCAACCCTGCGATGATGCGCAAGAGCGTCGTCTTTCCCGCGCCGGACGGTCCGACAACCGCCAAAGTCGTCGCATTCGGGAGCTCGAGCGAGACCCGCTCGAGCGAGGATCGGGCCGCGCCGGCGTAGCGAAAGCAAAGATCGACCGTCGCGAGCAACTAGGCTACCCCAACGACCGTGCGGTACTCGTCCCGTGCCGCGGCATCGCCGGCGCGCGCACGCGCGACGACGTCGCGCAGCCGCGCAACGGCGTCGTCCTCGGCTTTTCTGCCGGCAAGCACCAAACGAAGGGCGATCAACGCGAGGTCGGGCGCACGCGAGCCCAGCCGCGCCAGCCCCTCGTAAAATGGCGCAGCAGCTTGCGCGGGCGGTCGAGTTTCGAGCAGCTTTTGGACGACCTCCGACTTGGACGGCGATCCGTTAAGAAGATAGCCGTCGAGCAACTCGAAATCCATCGGCCATGGGGTTCGCCGCGCGCACCGCTTTGCTCTTCGCGCTTGCATTGAGCACCCTCGGAGCGAACGGCAACGACACCCAAGTCGCGGGATTACTTCAGCGGATGAGCGCTGCCGTGGGACCGGTTTGGCGAACGCGCTTCGTTTCGGTCTCGCGCTTGACGCTCGGACGCGCGCAAAACGTCGTTTCGACCGACGGCGAAGGCCTACGCATCACCGTACGGCATTGCACCGGTGAGCTCTGCGCCGGCACGTATTTTGACGGCACGCATCTGTACAGCGTCAATATCAACGATACGGCGGTGCCGCAAACGCTGCAGCCCGAACCTTTTCTTCGGGCGCTGCGCTTGGTGGAGTCGCTTCAATTTCTCTCGCCGTCGTTTTCTGCGCAAGGCGGACGCATCGCCGGCACGGGCGATGCAAGCTTCGGCGGACGACGCTATCACACGTTCGTCGTCAGCGCGGTGAATGC
>JAFAOZ010000070.1 GCA_019247395.1 Vulcanimicrobiota bacterium
CAGAAAGATGATGGTCAAGCCTGCCAGTAAAATCGAAAGCGCAATCTCGTTGGGTGTCTTCTGACGCTGGGCGCCTTCGACGAGCCGAATCATGCGATCGAGGAAACTCTCGCCCGGATTCGCGGTGACGCGCACGACGATGCGATCCGAGAGCACACGCGTTCCGCCGGTGACCGCGCTGCGGTCCCCGCCGGACTCACGAATCACCGGCGCCGACTCGCCCGTGATCGCAGATTCGTCGATCGTCGCGGCTCCTTCGAGCACGTCGCCATCTGCCGGCACGATCTCACCGGCCTCGACCACGTAGCGGTCGCCTTTGCGCAGCGCGGTGCTGTTAATCCGCTCTTCGGTACCGCCGTCCACAAGGCGGCGTGCATACGTATCAGACTTCGTCCGGCGCAGCGTCTCGGCTTGTGCTTTGCCGCGACCTTCAGCGACCGCCTCGGCGAAGTTCGCAAAGAGGACCGTAAACCAGAGCCACGCCGCGATCGCAAAATCGAATCCCGGCGATCCGCTATGGCGCACGATATCGCGGATGAAAAAGATCGTGGTTGCGGCAGCGCCGACTTCGACGACGAACATGACCGGGTTGCGAGCCTGCCAACGCGGATCGAGCTTTTTGAAGGAATCCCAAAACGCCCGAGAGATAATCGCTCGATCGAACAGCGAGCGTGCCTTCGGACGGCGTTCCAACCGCCGTTGACTGAGCATTAGAACGTCTTTCCTTGCAGCATGAGCAGATGTTCAACGATCGGTCCGAGCGAGTCCGCCGGTAAGAACGTCAACGCGCCGACGATAACGATCACGCCGATGAGCAGCGCGACGAAGATGCCGGAGCGCGTCGAGAACGTCCCGATGCTCTCCGGAACGGCTTTCTTTCCGGCCAGCGCGCCGGCCAGCGCAAGTGCTGGGACCGCAACTGCGAAGCGGCCGAACATCATGTTCACGCCGGTGAGCAGGTTGTAAAATAGATTTGGGCCGAGCCCGGCAAATGCCGAACCGTTATTGGCGTTCGTCGACGTGAAAGCGTAGAGAATTTCCGAAAAGCCGTGCGGTCCACCGTTGTTGAGCGTCGCTAATCCGGCCGGCAATATAGCGGCAATCGCAGTCGGCACGAGACAGAGCACCGGCGTCACCAGCGCCGCCAGAATCGCGAACTGCACCTCTCGCCGTTCGATCTTCTTGCCGAGATACTCCGGCGTCCGGCCGACCATGAGTCCGGCAATGAACACCGTCAAGACGACGAAGACGATCATACCGTAAAGCCCGCTGCCGACGCCGCCGAAAACGATCTCTCCGAGCTGCATGTCGACGAGCGGCACCAATCCGCCGAGCGCGGTGAACGAGTCGTGCATCGAGTTGACCGCGCCGCACGATGTGTCCGTAGTCACGGTTGCGAACAGCGCCGAAGCGGCCACGCCGAAACGGCATTCTTTACCTTCCATGTTGCCGCCGGCAACGCCGAGCTGATGGACGATCGGATTGCCGGCAGCCTCTGCCCAATACGCAATGGCAAACCCGGCGAAAAACAGAATCGCCATGGCGGTAAAAATTGCCCAGCCCTGACGCGTGTCTTTCACCATCTTGCCGTACATGTACGTCAACCCGGCACCAAGCGAAAAAATCAGCAGCAGCTGCAATAGATTAGTTAGAGCGTTCGGATTTTCGTTCGGCGAAGCGGAGTTCGCATTAACGAATCCACCGCCGTTCGTCCCGAGCTCCTTGATGACTTCCTGCGACGCCATTGGACCGCCGGTGATACTCTGAGCAAAACCCTCGATCGACTTCACGCTTTGATACGCATGGAAGTTCTGCGGCATACCCTGCGAGACGAGGGAGAGCCCGACAACGATGGAGATCGGCAGCAGTACGTAGAGCGAGCAGCGGATCAAGTCGACCCAAAAGTTTCCAAGCGTCTTCGTGGTCGTACGAACGAGCCCGCGTACGACCGCCACGGCAATCGCGATGCCGACCGCCGCCGAGACGAAGTTATGCCAGGCCAGGCCCGCCATCTGCGATAGGTAGCTCATGGCCGTTTCGCCCGAGTAGAACTGCCAGTTGGTGTTCGTCGTAAAGCTCACGGCCGTGTTCCATGCCAGATCCGGAGCCATGTTGTCGATGTGCGCAGGATTGAACGGCAGCCACTTTTGGGTTCTCAGCAATACGTACAGATATGCCAGGCTGATCAGCGAGAACGCCAGCATGGAGAGCGCGTAGACGTACCACGTCATCTCCTCATCCTCGCGGACGCCGCAGATGCGGTAGATCAACTTCTCGAACGGCACGAAAACCGGGCTCAGCCACGTGCGCTCGCCCGCGAAGACGCGCGCCATATACAGACCGAGCGGCTTCGTAAGCGCCAGAATAATCAGAAAGAATACGATAGCCTGGAGCCAGCCTATCGCGGTCATGGTTAGAACTTCTCCGGCCGCAGCATCGCGAAGACGAGATAAGCGAGACCGGCCACGGTCAATAGCAAGCCCAACGCGTCGTCAAAACCCATCGTTATACTTTCTCGCAGCCGACGACGTAAAGGTCTAATAGGACGAAGCTCACGATCGTCAGCAGGACGACTGCAATCTCCACTACCACGCGCTCAGCATAGCCTACCGGACCCGCACCGAGTATCCCCCAATCGGATGATCCGAAAGGATATCCGCATGGATCATCCGAGTGACGGCTAATGGACTCGACGCTTTAGGCTTATAATCACGACACTATGTTTCGTCCGACGCTCCTTGGAGCTGCCGCTTTCGCTTGTGGACTCGGTGTTATGACGAATATCGCATTCGCTCAAACGCCGCCGGCGGCTTCGAGTCCACCTTCACCCGCCGCGTCACCCTCGGCAACGCCGAGCGCCCCGAGCGACCCCTGCGGCTCGATTCTCTCTATTGTGAACAGACCGACCGTCACGACCGGCGTCTGCACGGTTCGAACCGGCCATTTCGACCTGGAGAACGGCTACACAAATACCACGACCACGGGACCCGGCGGCGGCAGCAGCGCCCTCTATCCACAGTCGCTCCTACGCATCGGCACCGCTGATCCGCACCTGGACTTCGAGTTCGGGTTCCCGAGCGCCGCAACGTCGTCGGTCGGCGTGCCGAGGATTACGGGAACGAGCGATGTTAGCCTCGCGACGAAATACGAGCTCGGGTACAGCTCAAATGCGCTCTGGGGCGTGTACGGCGCGATCACGTACCCGACCGGAAGTAAGGCATTCAGCGCGGGCAACGCGCAATTTACCGGTGATATCAACGGGGGTTATACGATCAACTCCGAGTTCGGCCTCGCCGGGACGTTGAGTTTCAACGCTTTGAGCGGAATCAATTCGGCAGGCGCGGCCCAGTCGTACTTCGCGTTCATTCCCAGCCTCGAGCTGACCGCTGCCCTTCCGGGCGGACCCTCGCAGATCGGCGCGGAGTACGCGTACTTTTCGGCGGCGGGTCCGGGCCTCGGCGGAAAAAGCCTCATCGACTTCGTCTACCAGCGTGATTTCGGAAATCACGTCCAATTTGACGTAGAGTACGGCTTCTCGCCGACCGTCATCAACGGGCAAACACAGCACTACGTCGGAGCCGGCTTGTCCTTTATGAATTAGCGGAAAACTACCGGTGGTCACCAAAAATAGCGCTTCAAAGCGCTTTTTTTGCTGCTAGCCGGAGGAATCTGGATGAATACTGCGTCGATTCCCGTCAACGTCGGCAATACCGGATTCATGCTTCTCTGCGCGAGTCTCGTCATGCTGATGACGCCTGGGCTCGCCTTCTTTTATGGTGGTCTCGTTCAGCGAACAAACGTCCTGACGATCATGATGCAGAGCTTCATGTCGCTCGGCTGGACGACCGTTCTGTGGTTCGCTTTCGGTTATTCGGAAAGCTTTGGGCCAACCTGGCACGGGATTATCGGGAACCCGACTACCTATGCGTTTCTTCGCGGTGTAACGCTGCATACGATGTTCACCGGCAACGATGCGGGCATTCCGCTCGTCGTGCACATCGCCTACCAGATGATGTTCGCCATTATCACGCCGGCACTGATAACGGGAGCCTTCGTCGGTCGCGTCACGTTCAAAGCGTATTTCTGGTTCCTGACTGCCTGGCTGATCTTCGTTTATTTCCCGTTCGTCCACATGCTGTGGAGTCCCAACGGCATCCTAGCGAAATGGGGCTGCCTCGACTTCGCCGGCGGAATCGTGGTACACGCGTCGGCCGGCTTCGCAGCTTTGGCGTCGGTGCTCTACGTTGGACGCCGTCACGTCGTCGAGAACAGGCCGCACAACGTACCGCTCATCGCGCTTGGAACGGGATTGCTCTGGTTCGGGTGGTACGGCTTTAATGCCGGTTCGGAGCTGCGCGTCGATTCCGTGACGGCCTCCGCGTTTCTCAACACGGACATCGCCGCATCGTTCGCCGCCATCACGTGGCTGCTGGTCGAGTGGGCTCGCGGAAGGCACCCCAAGTTCATCGGGCTGCTCACCGGAGCGGTTGCGGGGCTGGCGACGATTACGCCATGTGCGGGCTACGTCTCACCGACGACCGCCGTCATTGTCGGCATTGCAGCCGGCGTCGTCTGCTATTTCGCGATCACGCTCAAGAATACGATGGGTTGGGATGATGCGCTTGACGTGTGGGGCGTCCACGGCGTCGGGGGTTTCCTCGGCATCGTCCTTCTCGGCGTCTTTGCATCGACGCTTTGGAATCCAAATGGCGCCGACGGTTTGCTTCGCGGAAATCCGGCATTCCTCGGGAAGCAGTTCGTCGCTGCCCTCGTCTGCAGCGCCTGGGCATTCGCGTTCACGTACGCGATGCTATGGCTCATCAACCTCGTAACGCGCGTCAAGGTAGACGAGGTCGCTGCTGAAGAGACCGGGCTCGACGTTCACCTTCACGGCGAGGAGGCGTACCCGCTGGGCATCTGATCGGATCATCCACTCGGGCGGTGCCGCTCGCGCCGCCTTGAGCGTATAATTGCGGCCTAGTGTCCTGGCTGAATGCGGCGGTCTTCCTGGCGGCGCTCCTGCTCGCCGCGCCGCTGCTTGCGCGTTACATGCAGGCCGTTTTCGAAGGCAGCTTACGGTTGTGGGGCGAGCAACTCATTTATCGATGGGGCGGGATCGACCCTGACCACGAGATGGGCTGGGCCGAATATGCCCTTGCAGCACTCGCATTTTCGCTGATAACAACCCTGGCGGCGTACGGAATCCTGCGCACGCAACAATGG
>JAFAOZ010000231.1 GCA_019247395.1 Vulcanimicrobiota bacterium
GCGCCGATACCTCGAGTCGGTCTCGCCCTATGCGCGGCGTTTGTTCCATCAGATGGCCGTTCCCGACGTTGACGCAATTGACGGCTTACCTCCCGCGGTCGCCTTGCAGCAACAGCGTGGAGCGCCGACGACGCGCTCGTCCGTCGGAAGCGTGACGACGCTTTCCAATCTCCTGCGTATGCTGTATTCGCGGGCAGGTGACTATCCGGAAAACCAGCCGCATCTTGAAGCCGAGGCGTTTTCGCCAAACACACCCGCGGGCGCGTGTCCGCGCTGCCACGGTCTTGGCCGAATGTACGGTGTGAGCGAACGTCTGATGGTGCCGGACCCATCCCGAACCATTCGCGAACGCGCCATAGCCGCGTGGCCCCCTGCGTGGCACGGACAGAACCTGCGCGATATTGCGACAACGCTCGGCATCGACGTCGATCGTCCGTGGCGCGATCTGCCGAAGAAAGACCGCGATTGGCTATTGTACACCGACGAGCAGCCGACTGTGCCGGTCTATGCGGGCTACACGCCGGCGCAAGTGCGCCGCGCGCTCAAACGCAAAGAAGAGCCGAGTTATCAGGGCACGTTCACGAGTGCGAAACGATACGTGTTGGAAACCTTTGCCAACACGCAAAGCGCGCTTATGAAGCGGCGCGTCGAACAATACCTCGAGAGCATCGAATGTCCGCTGTGCGGCGGCAAACGATTGCGGCGCGAATCACTTTCGGTGAAGTTCGCCGGACTTGACATTGCAGAGATGGCGCGGTTGCCGCTGGAACGCCTGAGCGCAATCTTCGAACCGTACGCCGCATCAAATAGTTCCGCGGCCCGCAAAGCCGCGAAGGACCATCCGGAGAGGGCGCTCGTCATTGCGCGCATCGCCGAAGATCTGCTGGCCCGACTGGCCGTGCTATTAGATCTCGGCTTAGGCTACATCACGAACGATCGAAGCACGCCGACGCTCTCTCCAGGGGAATTCCAGCGTCTGCGCTTAGCAACGCAAGTGCGCTCGAACCTCTTTGGCGTCGTCTATATCCTCGACGAACCATCGGCCGGGCTGCATCCATCAGATACCGAGGCGCTCTTGCGCGCACTCAATAAGCTCAAGGCGTCGGAAAATTCGCTCTTCGTCGTGGAGCACGAAATCGACGTCATACGGCAGGCCGACTGGATCGTCGATATCGGGCCCGCGGCCGGCGAACATGGCGGCCGGGTTCTCTACAGCGGAACACCGAATGGCCTGAAGGACGTCGACGGCTCGGAAACGCGGCGATACCTCTTCACCAATGGAACGCGCATAGCCCGCGCCGCGCGGGCCCCAAAGGGCGAACTAAAACTCAAAGGGATCACGCGGAACAATCTCAACCGGCTCGACGTAGCGTTTCCGCTTGGTGTTTTGACGACAGTGACCGGAGTATCCGGATCCGGTAAGTCAAGTCTCGTGAGTCAAGCGCTGGTGGAACTGGTGTCCACGCAACTTGGGGTCACGCCTCACGAGGAAGACGGCGAGGACGTTCTACAGCGGACCCCAGTAAGCCCGACGGGCGGCGAACTTGCCGGCGATCTGCAGTTTGTAAAGCGACTCGTCGTCGTCGATCAAAAGCCGATTGGCCGTACGCCGCGCTCCAATCTCGCGACCTACACCGGCTTGTTCGATGCGGTCCGAAAGATTTTCGCCGACACGAAAGCTGCTCGTCGAAAGCGCTTCGATGCCGGCCGCTTTTCGTTCAACGTTGCGAAAGGACGCTGTCCAGTTTGCAAAGGCGAAGGCTTCGTTATGGTAGAGCTGCTCTTTCTTCCCAGCGTATACGCGCCGTGCTCGGAATGTCATGGCTCGCGGTACAATCCCGAAACGCTGAAGATTACGTATCGCGGTAAGTCGATTGCCGATGTGCTCAGCCTCACCGTCGACGATGCACGAGAGTTCTTCGTTGACGCGGCGCCCGTCCGGCGTTCGCTCGATGTTCTTGCGCAGGTCGGATTAGGATACTTGCGTCTGGGCCAGCCGGCAACCGAACTCTCCGGCGGCGAAGCGCAGCGCATTAAACTGGCGACTGAAT
>JAFAOZ010000038.1 GCA_019247395.1 Vulcanimicrobiota bacterium
AATCGCCGACGCTATCGCCGCGCTGATCGACAATCCCAATGCAACCGACGACGATCTCTGCGACATCGTCACCGGGCCGGATTTTCCGACCGGCGGAACGATTTTGGGCCACGAGGCGATTCGCGAAGCCTATAAAACGGGCCGCGGGTCGATCGCGATTCGCGGCAAGGCCGAGATCATCGAAGACCGCGGAAAGCACAAGATCGTCATCACCGAGATCCCGTATCAGGTGTACAAGGGCCGGATCATAGAAGCGATCTCGGACGCCTATTCCGAGAAGCGAATCGTCGGCATCGCGCGCCTGGACGACGAGTCGAACCGCAAAGGCATGCGCGTCGTCATCGAGCTGCAGCGCAACGCAACGCCGAAGATCGTGCTCAACCAGCTGTTCAAACACACGCCGTTGCAGGCGACGTTCGGCTTCAATATGCTCGCGCTCGTGCCGGTGGGTCAACCGCGGCCGGACGGCTCCGTTGCGCTCGAGCCGCAAGTTCTCACGCTCAAGCAGTTGCTCGAACACTTCATCACGCACCGCAAGGACGTTATCACCCGGCGCACCGCCTACGACTTGCGCAAAGCCGAAGAGCGCGCACATCTCCTCGAAGGCTACCGCATCGCGCTCGATCACATCGACGAAGTCATCGAGATCGTGCGCGGCAGCCAAACGACCGACGAAGCAAAAGGCAAGCTCTCCAAGCGCTTTGATTTGAGCGACGTGCAGGCTCAGGCCATCGTCGACATGCGCCTGCGAACGCTGGTCGGCCTCGAGCGCAAAAAGATCGAAGACGAATATGCCGAGCTCATCAAGACGATCGCCGAGCTGCAGGACATCCTGCGCAGCCCCCGGCGTATCGCCGGCATCGTCAAGAGCGAGACGCTCGACGTCAAGAAGCGCTTCGGCGACGAGCGCCGTACCACCATTGAAGCGGCCGAAGACGAGCTCTCCATCGAGCAGATCACGCCGAATATTGACGTCGTCGTCACCTACACCGTCGGTGGTTATATCAAACGCGTTTCGGTCGATACGTTCCGAACGCAGAGCCGCGGCGGCCGCGGAGTTACCGGCATCTCAAACCTCAAGCGCGAGGACGTCGTACGCAACTTCTTCATGACCAAGACGCACGACCACGTGCTCTTCTTTACGAACATGGGGCGCGTCTACCGGCTGCGCGGGTACGAGATCCCCGACACGACGCGTCAGGCTCGCGGAACCGCGCTCGTCAATCTGCTCACGTTGCCGCCCGGTGAAGAAGTCACGGCGGTCTTTCCCGTGCATCATTTCGAAGGCGAACGGTACCTCGTGATGGTGACGCGGCAAGGCGTCATCAAAAAGACGAAGCTCGATCAGTTCGCCAACGTGCGCCGCAACGGTTTGATTGCAATCAATCTCGATCCGGGCGACGCGCTGCTTGCCGTAGACCTCAGCAACGGTACGCGCGACATCATCCTCGGCTCGACGCAAGGCATGGCGGTGCACTTCAACGAGAAAGACGTGCGCCCGATGGGGCGCGTCGCACGCGGCGTCAAGGCGATGACGCTCGAGAAGGGCGACACGGTCGTCGCGATGGACGTCCTCGAGGATAACCGCCGCGAGGTGCTGCTCGTCACTTCACTCGCCTTCGGAAAGCGCACGCCGATCGCCGATTACCGCCACACCGCGCGCGGCGGCAAGGGCGTGAAGGCCTTCGCGCGTCAGCGCGACGATATCGGCCAAGTCGTCGATCAAATTCTCGTCGCACCGGACGATCAGCTCTTGATGATCACCTCCGGCAACCAGGTCATCCGGCTCAAGGTCGGCGACATCCGAAAGACGGGCCGCGACGCCAAAGGCGTCCGGCTGCAGCGACTGGGAGAGGGCGACGAGGTCATTGCGATCACGAATCTCGGCAAACAGGCCAAACAAATCACCGAAATCACAGGTGAACCGCAACAGCCGGAGTTATGACGATGAGCGGTTTGAGCCTGAGGCATGCTTGGAGTGCCGTCGCTCTGTGCTTCCTCGTCGCGTGTGGCACGCTGCAAGGCCAAATGGCCCCGATCACACCGTCAGGAGAGCGCGCGGCAACGCGCGAGCCCACTGACCTGCTTTATGCGGCGGATGGCGACAAAAACGCCGTCTTCGTCTTTTCATATCGTGGCGCACGCCATTTGGCGACGCTCTCCGGATTCTACGGGAGTCCATTGGCGGTTTGCTCCGATCGCGCGGGCAATGTTTTCGTTGCAGTATTCGCTTCCGGAGGCAGAAGCCAGATCGTTGAGTACGCTCATGGAGGCACCACGCCGATTCAAACCTTGGCCGCGCCCGGAGAGCCCACGGGCTGTTCCGTCGATCCTTCCACCGGCAACCTCGCCGCTGCCATCTACACCTACAGCTCGTCCCCGGGGAGCGTCGCTGTTTACCCGAAGGCGACAGGAACGCCTACGATCTACACGGATGCAGACGTTCCCTACGTGAACGACTGCGCTTACGACAGCTCGGGCAATCTCTTCGTCTCGGGGGCGAACAACAACGGATTTGCGCTTGGCGAACTGCCGGCTGGCAGCGGCACACTGCAAACCGTCGAGGTGAAGAAAAAGATCGACGGTTCGTTCTACCAGCATATTGGATGGGATGGGCACCACCTCGCAATCGGTGATTTCAGCGGGTACTCTAATAAATTTGTGCTCTATCGCATGCGCATCGAGGGGGCCGCAGCGAGAGTCGTGGGAACCACTCACTTCTCGCTCTCGCATGGCAACTTTTCCGGAGACTCCGCGTTTTGGATTCGCGGGAACCAAATCGTGTTCGTAACTCAAAACTACCAGCGTCATGTCGAACGCGCCGCGCAAGTAAGTTATTGGAGATATCCCGAAGGAGGCGCTCGTATCGCTTGGACGCGAAAGATTGGCAGCCCGTACATGTCGGGAGTAACCGTTAGCGTGGCATCGCAGCCTTGAGGCGGCTCCGCGCGGGACCCCCGACTGGAAACCCTTCGTACTAAATACGGTTTTATTACAGGTCGGGAAGGACTGAATCTAAATGAGTGCATTACCAGACGTTACGCAAGCAAACTTTGAGTCCGAGGTGCTGAAAAACCAGCAGCCGGTTCTCGTCGATTTTTGGGCGCCGTGGTGCGGCCCATGCCGCATGCTCTCGCCGATCGTCGAGAAAGTCGCCGAGAAGCATGCCGGCAAGGCAAAGTTCGTCAAACTGAATACGGACGACAATCCGAGCCTGGCCGGCCAGTATCAGGTCTCGGGCATCCCGTGTTTGATCCTCTTTAAGGACGGCCAGCCGGTCGACCGCATCGTCGGCTACGTTCCAGAAAACACCGTAACGTCGATGCTCTCCAAACACGTGGCGTGAAAACGATTCCGGCCATGCACAAAGTGCTGGCCGACGAACGCGTCACGGCGTATGAGGCGAGACTCGGAAGAGATGTAGTAAAACGCGCGGCCGATGAAGTCTTGGGCCGCGCGCGTGCGTCCGGGAATGGCGCGTACGAAGCAATCGTGGCGGCGCTTGCGGCGCGGCTCGAGTCACTGCGGCGCGACATGCTGCAGCGCGTCGTCAACGCGACCGGAATCATCATCCATACGAATCTCGGGCGTGCACCGCTTGCGGACGAGGCGCTAGCGGCGGTTGCGGAGCTGTCGCGCGGCTACTCCAATCTCGAGTACGATCTCGAGGGCGGCGAGCGCGGTTCGCGTTACGAGCGGGTCACGGCGATCCTGAACGACGTGACCGGCGCGGAGCATTCGCTGGTCGTCAACAATTGCGCGGCGGCGGTGCTGCTCGTTCTCGATTCGTTTGCCAAAGGGCGTGAAGTAGTCGTCGCGCGGAGCCAGCTCGTCGAGATCGGTGGCGGCTTTCGGATTCCGGAGGTACTCGAGCGCAGCGGGGCGACGCTCGTCGAGGTCGGAACGACCAATCGCGTCTACCTTGAAGATTTCGAGCGCGCGCTTTCGCCTCGCACGGCTCTCTTGCTGACGACGCATCCGTCCAACTATCGCATTGACGGATTCACACACAACGCAAGCGCACGCGATTTGGCGGAGCTCGGAGCGCGTGCCGGCGTGCCGGTGGTTGAAGATCTCGGGAGCGGTGCATTGGTCGACCTCGCCCCCTACGGCGCGCCGCACGAGCGTACGGTGCAAGAAGCGCTTAGCGACGGTATCGGGCTTGTCACCTTCTCCGGCGACAAGCTGCTGGGAGGCCCGCAAGCCGGCATCGTCGTGGGACGTTCACAACTCGTCGCGCGTCTGCGCAATAATCCGCTGCTGCGCGCGTTGCGCGTCGATAAGATGACGCTTGCGGCGCTCGGCGCAACGCTGCAAATCTATCGCAGTGGCGCGCTCGCGGAACGGCTTCCAATTTTTCGCATGATCGCAGCCACACTCGACGAGCTGCGCGCTCGCGCGCAAGAGTATCTCGGCGCGATAGCCGATGCGAAAATCGTTGAAAGCGACGCGTACGTCGGCGGTGGCGCGCTCGCCCAGGAACGCAGCGCCTCCGTTGCGGTCGCGCTGCCGGCTCGAGATTCAAGATCCGTCGCGGCGCGCTTGCGGGCGAACGCGCCGCCGATCGTCGCGCGCATTGCCGAGGGACACGTGTTGCTCGATCTGCGTACGGTTGCGCCCGAGGAAGACGCGGTAGTCATCGACGCATGCCGGAACTGCCTGACGTAGCAGCGTACATCGCGGCGCTCGAGTCGCGTATTGTTGGCAAACCGCTCGAACGGGTGCGCTTGAACGGGATATCGCTCCTGCGCACGGCGACGCCGCCAATTGCGGCGGCGGAAGGCCGGACGGTGCGCAAAATTCGCCGCATCGGCAAGCGCATCGCGATTGGACTCGACGGCGACTTGTGGCTCGTGCTGCATCTGATGATTGCAGGCCGGCTGCACTGGCGTGACCGTGGCGCGAAACTCGGCGGGCGCAATATGCTTGCGGCTTTTGACTTTTCCAATGGAACGCTCACGCTCACCGAAGCCGGAAGTAAGCGGCGCGCGTCGCTCCACGTCGTCGAAAGCGACGCCGCTCTCGCGGCAATCGATCGCGGCGGCCTCGACGTCTTTGACGCGGATGTCGATTCGTTCGTACGTGCAATGACGGCCAGGAATCGCACGCTAAAAACGGCACTGACCGACGCGCATATCGTCGATGGAATCGGGAATGCGTACTCGGACGAGATTCTCCACCGCGCGAAGCTCTCGCCCACCGCGCAGACACAAAAGCTCAAGAGCGAAGAATGGGAGCGGCTCTTTGACGC
>JAFAOZ010000006.1 GCA_019247395.1 Vulcanimicrobiota bacterium
CCTCGCCCGAAAACGCGCAGGCCTGCATCGACGTCATCGCGGAGCAGTTTGCACGCGTGCGTACCGAGCTCATTAGTCCCGACGAGCTCTCGCTTGCCAAAGAACATGTGAAGGGCAGCCTGACGCTTTCGTTGGAGTCCACATCGAGCCGAATGATTAGGCTAGGACGCAATGAATTTGCACTCGGACGGAACGTGACACCGGAAGAAATCGAAGCGCGCATCGACGCCGTCAGCGCGGAGCAGGTGCGCGAGCTCGCGCAGGAGCTGCTCGCCGAGGCAAATCTCGGCCTCTGCATCATCGGCCCCGTGGACGAGTCGCAGATTAATTGGGCACCGCACGCCGCATAGCGTGATCGCCAACCTCGCGCCGCACGTTTGGTCGGGGAAGCTGATCGGGGCGATGGCGATTACGTTCATCGTGCAAGGCGTCACGATCGGGGCGTATGCGGCGCGGTTGGCCGGCGTTCAGACGAAGCGGATTGCGACCTCGATTTCCCTGTTCAATCTCTTCGTAACCGCGGGACGTTTAGCCAACTTGTTCGTCATCTTCTTTCTGGGCCCGCTCTCGGATCAAGCCGGCAACGCCGTTGCTAAGCTGCAAGGCAATCCGGCCGCTGCGGCGGCGTGGCAGCACACCTTCGAAATTCAACTGCGGCTCATCGTGCTCGCGGGAACGCTGGGCATGATCGTCTTCGCGATCTTCTTGCCGATGTTCACCTATCTGTTCAGGCGCGGGGTTCACTCGTTTGAAAGCCGCGGCTCTGTTCCGCACTCGCTGGTGCGTCTCTTCGCGCCATCGGTGATTCGCGACGTGGTGCGGGCCCAGCGCCTGCCGTCGCTCGCGGAGCTGCGCGGTTTCAATTGGCGGGTTCTTCCGAAGCGGCTGCTGATCTTCAATACGGTCGTCATGTGCGTCTATGCAATCGGCGTTCAATCGTCGTACCTCGCCTCGGTACTCGACGTTGCCGTGGCCCGAACCTCGATCGGCCTCTCGGGCGTGGTCAACGGGATCGGGACGATCGCGTTTACACTGTTCGTCGACCCGACCTCGGCCATCATTACGGATCAAGCCATTCACGGCAAGCGCAGCGTCGAGGAGGTTCGTTCGATGGTGTTCTACTTATCGGTGACGGCCATCGTTGGGTCGCTCCTCTCGCAGGCGATTCTCTACCCGGCCGCAGTCGTGATCGAGGTGGTAGCACGTTTTGCCGCGCACGTTCATTTGTAAGCTGATCGCCGCTTGCAGCTGCGCGGCCGTCTTGAGCGGTTGCGCGGGATCGATCGAGCGCTGGATCGTCAACACCCGCGTGCATCAAGGCGACGTCGCTCTCGCGCGGGGCAACGCTCGCGACGCGGAGCTGGCATACCGGCTGGCGCTCCGTGTAGATCCGGCCGATGCCCAGGCGCGCGCCGGTTACGTTGAGGCCTCCGCCGCGCTGGCGCAGATCGAATATACGAAGGGAAACTTTGACGACGCCGTTGCCACGGTCAATGAAGGCCTGGCGATCGACCCCCAGAGCGTTCGCCTGGCCGCGCTCAAGGCAACGATCGAACAGGCGAAACTGCAGCGAGAGATCGTGCTTTCGAACTATCCGACCTATCGTGCGGCGGGCCTGGAAATCCAGCGCGCCTATCAGCAGCTCAATGCCACCAACGCCCTGCTGCTGCGTAATTTAAAGCACTTCGGCTACACGTTCGATACCAACCAGCTCACTGCCGCTATCAAGCGCAGTTACGAGCTGCAGCTCGAGCTCGCGCGCAATACGAACCGGCTGATTCTCTATCGCCAACTGATTACGTCGGGCGTTCCGGAGACGCCGGGGCGCTCGTCCGCGAGCTTCGGCGCCGGCTCGCTGTTGCCGCTGCCATGATCGCGTGGGTCGAATCGCTGCCGACGGTGCTGACTGGGATCGTCATCGTGGGCGGATTCGTTTTCACGACGATGATGCTCGGCTACGTCGTGAGCAAACTCACGCCGAAAGATATTCGCGCCGCACACACGGATCGTGCGGGATTCATCCTCGCGGTGATCGGCGTTATCTATGCAGTCCTGCTCGCCTTCGTCGCCATCGGCGTCTGGGAGCGGTTTGAGACCGCGGAGGATCGCAGCTTCGACGAAGCCCGGGCGCTCGCTACGATCTATCGCGACGCGGAGAACTTCCCGCGCGGCGCTGCGCTGCGGTCGCTCATAAAAGTTTATGCGCACTCGATCGTCGAGGTCGAGTGGCCCGACATGCGCCAGGGGGAGAAAACGAGCATTTCCGACCGACTCATGGAGCGCATCGGGCGCGACGTTCGCGGCCTGGCGGTAACGTCGCCGGCGCTTCAAAACCTCCAGGTGCGTATGCTCGTTGCGGTCGAGACCGCCTGGAACGACCGTCAAGCCCGCTTGACGATCGACTTCATCGGAATCAATCCGATCATGTGGGTCGTCCTGATCGTGGGCGCCTACGTCACCGTCGCGTTCACGTACTTGTTCGGCTGGGACGCGACGGTCATGCAGCAACTCATGATCGGAGGGTTGAGCCTCATGATTGGGCTCGTGATCTTCCTCGTGATGGCGCTGGATTTTCCGTTTCGCGGCAGCATCGCGGTGGGGCCGGATGCCTTCGAAGCGTTGCTGCGAACGCTTAACTCGTTATAGGCCGGCGTGCCGGCCGGCACATGCCGTTTGCGTCGAGAAAGGCGCGCCCGGATCCGGCACGTTCGGCGGCACGGAACTCGCGCCAAAAGCGTTCGGCGCGCGGCGAGACCAGCGAGGGATCGGTGATATAGATCGGCCACGCGCCGCCATACTGCAGCAGCGGAAAACGCTGCAGCCAAGCGCAGAGCTCGGCATTGCTCTGCACGCGGTTCTCCTCGACCGAAATGAAATAGCGAGCGCCTTTGCGGATCGCACTCTCCTCGTCGAAAGGCGTCCAAAGCAGCGGGTCCTCTTGCCAACCGAAGCGATTGATGTAGTACTGCACGTCGGGTCCGTAATGGCCCATCACGATGATCGCGTCGCGGGGCAGCGCCACATCGATCGCCACGGCGTTCCGATACGCGTCCCGGTTGTACTCATAATACGGCGCGACGGGCGCGCGGCTCGCGACGAGCGCCGCGAGTGCAACGACCGGCATAACGGCGAGCAACGCCACGCGCGCCGGCGGCGCAATGTCCGCTCGGCGA
>JAFAOZ010000041.1 GCA_019247395.1 Vulcanimicrobiota bacterium
GAACCAAAAAGTCGTTGCGGACTATAAGGCGGGAAAGACCAACGTTATGGGATTTTTGGTCGGGCAAGTGATGAAGGCTTCGCGCGGCAAGGCCGACCCCGCGATCGTGAACGAGTTGGTGCGCAAGAAACTCGCTTGACCCTCGCCGACGCGCGGACGCTCGAAGCTCTCGACTTTGCGGCGGTTCGCGAGCGCGTCGTCGCGGCAACGCGCACCAATCGCGGCACATCCTACGCGCGCGAACTCGTCCCCGGCACCGATTTCGAAGCAATACGCCGCGAGCAACGCCGGACGGAGGCCGTGCGCTCGTTGGTTGCCGGTGCCGACTTTCGCGTCATGCCGGCGATCGAAACGGCGCCGCTCACCGAAGCGGCACAACTCGGGCGCACGTTGGCGCCGCCGGATTTGCGCGCCGTCGGCGATGCGATCGCCGCCGCCGCGGCAGCGCATCGCGCGGTGCACGAGCACGACGACCTGAGCGAGGTCGTTCGAAGCTACGCGTCATTGCGGGAACTCGGCCGCGGCATTCTCGATGCGATCGACGAGCGCGGCAGCGTGCTCGATCGCGCATCGCCGGCGCTGGGTCGCATTCGCCGGAGCCTCGCTCAGGCGCAGGCCGACGCACGCGATCGTCTCGGCTCGATGCTCTCGTCGGCGAAATACGCAAAAGCGATCCAAGATCGTATCGTCACGATTCGCAACGGGCGCTTCGTGATTCCGATCAAGGCGGAGTTTGCGGGAAGCGTCCCCAGCATCGTGCACGATACGAGCTCGAGCGGCCAGACGCTTTTCGTCGAACCGCTCGCGGCGCTTGAGGCGAACAATCGCGTTCGCACGCTGCAAATCGAGGAGGAACGTGAGGTCGCGAGGATTCTCGAAGCGTTCTCGCGTGAGGTCGGCACGCATGCGGTGCAGATCGATGCCAACGTCGAAATGCTCGCGCAGATTGACCTGCTCGCCGCGAAGGCGGAGCTCGCCGTCCGCGGTGAATGCATCGTCCCGGAGCTGTGTGACGAATCGCTGCTCGCAATCGAGCGCGGACGGCACCCGCTCTTAGGGGAGCGCGCGGTGCCGCAATCGCTGCAAGTGGACGAAACGACCCGGCTGCTGGTCGTCAGCGGTCCCAATATGGGCGGAAAGACCGTGGCCCTCAAGATGGCCGGGCTCTTCGTCGTCATGGCGTACTGCGGGATGCAGTTGCCGGCGTCGGATGTCCGCGTCGGGCGTTTCGAGCGCGTGATCGCCGATATCGGCGACGAGCAATCGCTCGTAGAGAACGCATCCACCTTCTCGGCGCACTTGGCGCGCACGCGCGAAATGCTCGACGGCGCCAATGCGCGCACGCTGGTCATCGTTGACGAAATCGGTGGCGGTACCGAGCCCAGCGCGGGCGCGGCCCTTGCGATTGCAATGCTCGAGCGGCTTTTAGAGCGCGGCACCCGCGCGGTCGTTTCGACTCATTCCGTCGAATTGAAACTTTTCGCGCACGCGACGCCGTCGGTCGCAAACGCGAGCGTGCGCTTCGATCCCAATACCTTCGCGCCGACCTTCGAGCTCGACGTCGGCACGCCCGGCCAGTCGTTAGCCTTTCCGCTGGCGACGCGGATGGGTATTGACGCGCAGATCGTGGCACGCGCGCACTCGCTGCTGGAAGGACGTGAGCGCGACTACGAAGCGGCGCTCGCGGAGCTCGCGCTTCGCAGCAGCGAGCTGCGCGACGAACGCACGCGGCTCGAGGCCGAGCGTCGCGACGCCTCCGGAGAGCTGCAGCGCCTGAAGCGCGATCGCGATGCACTGGAGACGGAACGCCGGCGCTTCGCGACGCGCGCCGAAGAGCGGCTGCAGCAAGGCCTGCGCGATTTCGTGCGCGAGTTGGGCGGCCGCAAGGTAACCCGGTCGCAAACGAAGCTGCTTGACGCAACCATTGCGGCGATGCGCCGCGATCTGGGCATCGGCGCCGAGCCGGCGGCGCCGAGCCAAGCAACGAGCTTCCATCCGGGCGATCGAGTGCGCATTCTTTCGCTCAATCAAGACGGTGTCGTCGCGGAAGACTGGGACGACAGGTTGCTCGTTTCGATCGGTTCAATGAAGGCGATGGTGGAGCGAAGCGACGTAGCGCGGATCGGTGCCGTGGAGAAACGGCCTCAGCGTTCGGCGCCTGCCGCGCAAGCGCGAATGAGTGCGGCGCAGCGCTCGAGTGCCGAGCTCGACGTGCGTGGGAAACGGTATTCCGAAGCCGAGCCGCTCGTCGAGCGGTGGATTGACGACGCGCTCCTTGCGGGGAATTCGCCGCTGCGGCTCATCCACGGTAAAGGCACCGGAATGCTCGGCCGCGGCTTGCAGGAGTATTTACGCGCGAACTCGGCCGTAAAAAGTTTTCGTTATGGAACCGAAGAGGAAGGCTCGACCGGCGTGACCTTGATCGAGTTGAAGACGTGAGCCTGCGCAGCGCGCAAGAATTGCTCGAAGCCTTCGAGCACGTCGAAACCACCCGCGAATTCGAAGAGCGCCTTGCGTTGGGCCGGCCGCTGCGCGTCAAGCTCGGGATCGATACGACGAGTCCCGACCTTCATTTGGGCTTCATGGTCGTGCTGCACCCGCTCCAGCGTTTCGCCGAGGCGGGACATCGCGTCACGTTGATCATCGGCGACTTTACCGCACGAATCGGAGATCCGAGCGGTCGAAACGTCACGCGTCCGCAGCTCTCGCGCGAGGAGATCGAAGAGAACATGCGGGCGTATCGCGAGCAGGCCGGAAAGGTTCTCGACTTGGAGCGGATCGAGATTCGGTATAACTCCGAATGGCTCGACGCGCTCAGCCAGACGGATCTCGTGAAACTGCTCGCTAAAACGACGGTCGCGCAAATGCTCGAACGCAACGACTACCGCGAGCGGTACGAAAGCGGCGTGCCGATCTCACAGCATGAGTTTCTTTATCCCGTGGCGCAGGCGTACGACTCC
>JAFAOZ010000218.1 GCA_019247395.1 Vulcanimicrobiota bacterium
CGATGTTCGAGGAAATGCGCGCGGCGGCGCTCTTGCAGAAGCTCCTCCATCTAGACGGTGCGGCCTTCGATGCCTCGCATGCCTTTGCGCTCGCGACTTCCGATGGTGCGGCAGCACTCAACATCGCAGGCGGTGAGCTTATTGCGGGCGCGCCCGCGGACTACGTCGTGCTCGATGCGTCGCAGATCGATCCATGGTCGCCGCCGCTGCAAGCGCTGGTCTACCGCGGCCAAGATGCGTGGGTGCAGGCCACCTTCGTCGGCGGGCGGCGCGTCTACGTCGGTCAGCCGTCGGCGCTCGCATCCAAAGCTCGGGGTATGGCGGCCGCAGTCGCAAACCGGGTATGCTCTTAGCCGTGAGTAAAACTGCACTCGTCCTCATCCTTTTGGTCGCGGTCGCCGCCTGCTCTAACGGTAAGTCGAATGCCGGCGGATCGCCACAGCCGGCCGGCGTCGGTACCGCTGCCGCCAAGCCCGACTGCCATGGCGAGTCCCCCGTGTGGGCCATTGCGCGCGCGAAAGTCTACCTGTTACCGGGCGACCCGCACTACGGCAACACCAAACATGGATCGTACATGTGCCTCTCCGACGCCCAAAGCCAAGGGTATCGTCCCGGCCGCGGTCACGGGCGCAGCCGCCACCATCACCACCGGCAGGGAGCTCTGAACCCCTAGGCGCTACCAAGCAAGTGCGTGCAAGCACTTGCACTCACCTATCCCTCGTGCTAGACTGTGCGTGCAAGTACCCACTTGCGTCGCTATAGCATGAAATTCGGAGTCAACGTGAAGCTCATCCCGCCCGGAATCGCCGTTGCGGTCCTTGCCGCCACGCTCGGCTCGGCGCCGTACGTTCAAGCGCCGAACGCGCCCTCTGACGCGCATACCATCCTCGCGCGGATGGCCGAGCGTAATCCGACGCTCAAGTCTTACCGCGCGCGCGTCCACGTGGACATTCGGATGTACAGCTTTCCGTTTCTGGCTCCAAAGCTCGATGGAACGTCGTACTTTAAACGCCCAGATTTTTACGAGGTCGTCTTCGACCGCGTTCCGAGCTACGCGCGCGGCTTTCAGCGGATGTTTAACGACGTCGGCAATGCGCAGCGCTGGGAGAAGGAACAGAACATCACGGTCGAGGGTTCGAGCTGGCTTGGAAACCGGCCGGTCATCGTTCTTCGCATGACCAAGAAGATTCACAGCGATATCCTAGATCATACGCTCGCCTATATCGATCCGACGGACTACTCGCTGCTGCAGATGGAGTGGTATTACACCAACGGCGGAAAGATCACGATGTCGCAGCAGTACCGGATGGAAGGCAGCTACTCGGTGGTCGGCTCGCAGCACGCAACCATCGCCATTCCGTACGTGCATGCGGTCGCGGATTCGACCTACGGAGCCTACCAGACGAACGTCCCGGTCGCGAGCGGAGCCAACACGTTATGATCGAGACGCGCAAACCGATCGAGACCACGCGATCCACGTCGCCGGAAGAGACCCGCGAACGCATTTTAACCGCGACCCGCGAGGTGATTGGGCGTAAGGGAAAGCGCGGCGCGACGACCCGCGAAATCGCGGAGGTCGCCGGCGTCAACGAAGCGACGCTCTTCCGGCATTTCGGCACGAAAGAAGCGTTGCTCGTCGCCTGCGCGCAGCATTTCTGCGGCTACATGCAGCTCGCCGACGTCGCGGCCCAGCTCACCGGCAACCTGAGCGAGGATCTCTTTACGCTCGGCAGCTTGATGCTTGCGCGCTTCGTGTCGCTGCAGGATATGATTCGCTGGTCGTTGGTCGAGCAGGAGTACGAAAAAGATATCTTTGCCGAAACGGCCTGGCGGCCGCAGCTCGCCATCGTCGCCGTCATGACCGTCTTCATGCAGCGTCGTATTGACGGCGGCGAGCTGGAAGGCGATGCGCAGAAGCTCGCGATGGTCTTCTTGGGACTCATCTTTATGCACGCGCTCGGCAGCAAGAAATTTCCCGACTCGCCGCTGCATCGCGGCGACTCGGAATCGGCGCTTCGCTTTTACGTCGACGTCTTTTTAAATGGGGTACAGAAACGGTAATGGACACGCGAGATGTAGATCAGCAAAAGACCGTCCGGGGTCCGCGAGGAAACGGTTCCGGATCGGCGGTTGACGACGCTGCTGCGGCAACCGACGTCGAAGAGTCGCGCGGACGTCCGCGCCGGCGCTTTTTCTTCATCGCCGGA
>JAFAOZ010000058.1 GCA_019247395.1 Vulcanimicrobiota bacterium
GGACCATACCTTAGATCCCGTAGTGGCATTGACGGCGTAAACGTTGCCGTCCTCAGCGCCGACGTAGACGATCCCGTTGGCCACTGCCGGCGATGAATAAATCTCGTTGCCGGCGGTAAAGGACCACAGCTTCGCTCCCGTAGAGGCGTTGAGGGCATACAGGTTGTCGTCCTCGGAGCCTATGTAGATAACCCCATTGGCCACCGCTGGCGACGAGTCGACGACAAGACGGGTGCTAAAAGACCACAACTTCGCTCCTGTCACAGCTTTGAGGGCATACACGTTGCCGTCCTCGGAGCCGATGTAGACGACCCCGTTTGCCACAGCCGGCGATGACACGACGTCGTAGCCGGTAGTGTACGACCAAAGTTTAGCTCCCGTACTGGCGTTGAGGGCGTACACGTTGTGGTCGTTGGAGCCGGCGAAAACTACGCCGCTGGCGACCGCCGGCGTCGGGTACGCTATGCCGTTTGTAGGGAACGACCAGAGCTTAGTTCCTGTAGCGGCGTCGAGGGCGTACACGTTGCCGTCGTAGGAACCAACGTAGACGACCCCGTTGACCACCGTTGGCGATGAGCTGCCGCAGATCGACCCGGAGCACCCGGTGAAGAAAGACCAGCGCTTGACCAGCGTGTGGACGCTGCGCGCGGACAACGTCTGCTCTTTCGCGTTGAATCGGCCGCCGGCATGGATGAAACCAAACTCCGACCAGTTCACAGAGTTGCTCGGTGCGCGGACAGCGCCGCTGGAAGCGTTTGCGCGCGTATCTCGACTATTTTGAATAGGTACCGGACTTGCAGAGAATCCGTTGCCGTTGGAAGAGCACCCTGCCGCCGCTATCCCGAGCGCAAGGAGTATCGGGGCCAATCGCGTTTTCATTGATAGCTGTCTCCGACGGTGGTAAACGGATCGAAGATTACGCCAGGCTTGTAAGAAAAGTCTGAAGCTCCGTTAACGGAGGCTCGCCGATCCCGTACAGTAGGAATGCGGCGCAGTTCCTGAAATGCGCTTTGACGGATTCCGTCGTGAATACTCCAGACAAATCAAACGAGCAAACGGGCGCACGCGCCGGCGCAGGCAGAAGGCATCGATTTGGCCTCGGAGCCGTCGTCGCGTTGAGCCTCGCAATCTTCATTGCGGTAGCGATCGCATTACGGGCATTTGCCGGGCTCACGCCGTCAGCCGAAGCCAAGGTGCTGGGCATCGCGCTCGCTGTCGGACTCGATGTGTTGGCGCTCTCGATCGCCGTCGGCGTCATGCGGATAGGTTGGCGAGCACGGCTGCGCCTCGGACTAGCTTTCTCGATAGCAGAGGTGCTGATGCAAGTGGTCGGTTACGGCATCGGGACTGGCGCCGGTCGCATCGTGGGAGTCGTTGCATCCTACGTCGGTTTCATGATCCTTGCTGGAGTGGGCGCATTTATAATTCGAGAAAGCTTTGAGCAGGCCACGCCGACATTCAGAGCCGATTCAGCTTTGGGGCTAGTCGCAGCGTCCCTATCCATCAGCTTGGACTCACTCGGGATCGGAGTGTCGCTTCCCGGCGTACCTCTTCCACTCGTTCCGCTGCTGGCGACCGTCGCGGTGAGCACGGCAGTATTTACGGTGGTCGGCTTAGCGTTCGGCGAGCGACTCGGACAGCGTTATAAGCGTACCGCGCAGCGAGCTGCTGGTGTCGTTCTGGTCATCCTTGCGGTCGTCTTCACGATGCAGCACATCGCGGGTTGGGCGCCCTAAGGGCTCGCTCCGCGAGCGTCTCCCACCCGAACTGTTCGAATAAGGTGTTCGAGTGTTTCTGGCGTGGGGCACCGTTGTCAGGCACAATGGCGGCGTTATGCTTACAAAGGAATCAAGCAGATGAAACCTTTGGGCTTAAAAGCCTGTGCACTCTTCGCATGCTGCGTCGCCATCACCGGCTGCTCGCAAGGGACTGGGCTTTCACCCAAGCAGTACGTCCCGTCGGCAAACATTGCAGACGATCGCATTCAAAAGCCGTCATCTTATCAGGTGTTGTATTCTTTTAAGGATTTACCTGACGGACACCGCCCCAGCGCCGGCCTCGTCAATATGAACGGCACGCTCTTCGGCACGACGTCTGATGGAGGCGCTAACCGATACTATGGCACGGTTTTTAGCATCACGACCGCCGGCGCGGAGAAGGTGCTGTACAGTTTTAACCGCACGGATGGCGACGGCCCGGTTGCGAGCTTGATCGACGTGGACGGCACGCTTTACGGCACCGCGCTTCGCGGCGGCGTGGATTCCCGAAGCTCCGGCACAGTCTTTAGCATTACGACGGGCGGCATCGGAAACGTGCTGCACAGCTTTAACGCGAAGGGCGACGGCCAGTATCCTCACGCGGGTTTGGTCGA
>JAFAOZ010000123.1 GCA_019247395.1 Vulcanimicrobiota bacterium
GCGCCGTGCCGCCCGGATGGCGTCGCGCGATGTAGGTAATGTACTCCTTAGCGCGCGCAAAGCGGTACGGACCTTGCGCTTCGCCGCCGCACGACGTATCGAGATCCGATTCCCTGGGATTGACGTCGGCCGTTCCCATCAGGTAGACGACGCGCCGTTTCACGTACCGCTCCTCGAACTGCGCGGCCGTTCCGGTAACGTAGGTAGGTGCACCGCGCAGACCGTAGCGCCAGTGGTTGAAATCGGCGCAGTTGCGTTGCGGGTACGGCCGCCAGTCGGTAAAATAAAAATACGACGACGGATTCGAAACGATCAGCCGAACGGGAACGCGCCCGCGGCCGTCGAGCTGGGGTGCCTTCCCGACGACGGCATAGCGTTGCACGATCTGCCCGCCGGCCGAGTGTCCCGCGATGACGATCTCGCGCAGCTTTGGAAAGCGCGCCGCATCGGAAAGCGCGGCGACCATTGCGTCAAAAACGTCGTAGGTGCTGATCGGCGCGGGCGCGAGCGCGTTTGAGCCTCCCGGCCACTTGGAGTCCCAATAGAGCGTTCTCGGCGAAATGTTGTGGTGTGTGACGTCGCTCTTCTCGACGAATTGCGGCGCAACCACCAGCGTGTCGCGCAGCTCGTGTGCCGCATTTGCCGCGATGACGCCGGTATCGTAATAGTAGTCGGCGTCGCGCAAGGCGCCGTGCACGACGATCAGCGCACGCGTCGCCGTTGCGTCGCCGTCGAGCGATGCGGTAGCAAAGTATCGGGCGTAGCCCGCCCCGGCGGCAGTGCGAACCAAAAACGAACGGTCGGCTAAACGGCCGGAATTATCGGGCTGTGGGGTCGTCGTGACCGGCACCGTGACGCCACAAAGGCTGAGCGTGAGTACGCCGGCGCAGAACCGGAAGCTTCGATGGATGGCTACGCTCCGCTGGAATGGTTGACGAAGCTGGGGTTGAGGCATTGCGTTCCACCGCGATCGCGGCTCACGAAGTCGCCGAGCTGTGCAGCGACCGCGCTCGGTGCTTCCGGCGGAACCACATATCCGCTAAAGCGCCATTTTCCACAATCTTTGACGTAATACTCGGTTAGGCGCCCCTTCGATTGGATGTCGACTCGCGCGTAGCTTTGCACGACCACGATATCCATAATCCTCGACGCATCGGACGCGCCGTGCGAAAGGGCTAAACTTTCCAGTTGGCTGGTGTCGGTCGACGCACCGCAGTAGGCTGCGGCGGCAGGCAGCGGGTGCAGCCATGAGATCGTCGCCGCCGCAACTGCCAACGCGGTCGAAAAAGAACGTAGGCACATCGTATTTGACCTCCACGTTCGAAGGGGTTCCCAAGGGTGCTTTGCTAAACGGAAGCACGCATCATGCCGCGGGAAGCGCCTCGAACGAAAGTCCGGCTCGATGCCGCGGTCGCCGAGCGCAACAACATGACGCGGTCGCAAGCGCGCAGCCTGATCATGGAGGGGCGCGTCAGCGTTGACGGCGCCGTTGTGAATAAAGCCGGACAGAGCGTCGCAGCAAATGCCACGATCGAGGTCGAGCGGCCGCGCCGCTTCGTCAGCCGCGGCGGCGAAAAGTTAGAGCACGCGCTCGACACGTTCGGCATAGACGTTCGCGGCGCCGAAGCGCTCGACGTCGGCGCCTCCACCGGCGGCTTCACGGATTGTCTCCTGCAGCGCGGCGCCGCGCGTGTCACGGCGCTCGACGTCGGCTACGGGCAGCTCGACTGGGGCCTGCGCAACGATCCCCGCGTGTGCGTCATGGAGCGTACGAATTTCCGAACGCTCCCGAACGACGCATTCCCGGACGGCTTCGACTTCATCACCGTGGATGCGTCGTTCATTTCGCTGCGCACGATTTTGGCGCGAGCGGTCGCGTATCTGCGTGACGGCGGCGTCGCGATTGCGCTCGTCAAGCCGCAATTCGAAGCGGGGCGCGCGCGCCTCGGTTCCGGCGGCGTCGTCCGCGACCCGGCGACGCATCGCGACGTCCTGCGCGAGCTGCGCGCGGCGCTGAGCAGCCTCGGGCTCGTGCCCGTCGGACTGATCGCATCGCCCTTGAGGGGGCCGGCGGGCAACCGTGAATTCCTCTTCGAACTGCGCCGGCGCGGCGAGCCGTTCGACGACGAACGACTCGAGGCGGTCCTCGGCGAAGGGTGATGGCGATGCTTGCCGTCGAGAAGAAAGTCGTCGGACTCTACGTCGATGCGTCGCGCGAGCACGCCCGTTCGATCGGAGCGCGCATCGCGTCGGACTTTCGAGCGAGCGGCTTCGAGGTCGTCGACGGTGCAAGCGCCGCGCAGGCGGCGTTGATGATTACGGTTGGAGGCGACGGAACGTTGTTGCGCGCCGCGCGCTTTGCAATCGAGTACGACGTTCCGCTGCTGGGCATCAATACCGGCCGTTTGGGCTTCCTGACCGAGCTCGACGAGGACGATCCGCGATTGCACGATCTCCCGGCACTCGTCGCACGCGGTCTCTTTATGGACGAGCGCACCGCGCTGCAAGCGGAATACGGCGAGCGGCAGTTCTTCGCCCTCAACGACGTCGTCGTGCGCAAGGGCGAGGTGTCGCGCCTCGTTCCCTTTGGACTCCGGGTCGACGACGGCGCTTCGACACAAATTGCCGCCGACGGTATTTGCGTTGCAACGCCGACGGGCTCGACGGCATACTTTCTCTCGGCGGGCGGCTCGCTGATCGCTCCAAGCGCCGACGCGTTCGGCGTCGTGCCGCTGCTGCCGCACACCCTCTTTTCGCGACCGTTGATCGTTCCATCCACGTCCCGGATCGAGATCACATCCGATTTGGAATCGGCGCAAGCGCATTTGGAGTGCGACGGCGACGTGCTCTGCGAGGTCGCGCCGAACTCATGCGTCGCGATTCGGCTGCACCCCAAGCGCGTCTACTTTGCACGCACGGCGCCCTTGCATTTTCTAGAGCGTTTGGAAGCAAAGATGCTCTGGGGCGTTTCCATTAAGGACCCTCGTCGTTAGAGGTTCCGCGACATGCTAAGGCAGCTATCGATCGAGGATTTCGGACTCATCGAGCATGCCGAACTCGAGTTTGCCGCGGGCGCGACGATCTTCACCGGCGAGACCGGTTCGGGAAAGACGATGCTGATCGGAGCCTTGGATTTTGCGCTTGGGGCGCGTGCGGGCGGTGACGTCGTGCGGCGCGGCGCGCGAAAGGCGCAGGTCACCCTACTCTTTGATCCCGACGAAACGCTGCGCGCGCGTCTCGCCGCCGACGGCTTCGAGCTCGACCCCGGCGAGGCCGGCACGGTTTCCCGGGAAATGAGCGACGCCGGACGCTCGACGCTTCGCCTCAACGGACGCACCGCTACTGCGGCACAGCTTCGCGAGCTTCGCGATGCGATCGCGGAGATCGTCGGACAGCACGAGGCGCAGCGATTGCTCGCACCAGCATATCATCTCGAGCTGCTCGATCGCTTTGCCGGTGATGAAACCTTGATGCTGCGGCGACGAGTCGCGGCGGCGTACGCGCACGCCCACGAGCTTGCCGCGGAGCTCGCACGACTCGAACACGACGATCGTCGTGCGCGCGAACGCTACGACGACGCGGTCTTCGCAGTCCGCGAGATCGACGAAGCGCGCGTCGAGCCGGGCGAACCGGAGCGCTTGCGCGACCGGCGCGAGTATCTCGACAACGTCGAGCGCATCGCGGCCGCGCTGCATGCAGCCCACGAAGCTTTTGCGCGCGACGAGGGCGGAGCGACGGGCACATTGGGAAATGCTGCAGCGTCCCTCGCGGCGGTTGGGAAGTTCGACGCATCCCTGCACGAGCTGGCCCAGCGTGCAGAAGCGCTGCAATCAGAGGCAGTAGATATATCGGCCGAACTATCGCGCCAGCTCGACGCTGCAGAATACGATCCGGCGGAGTTGGAACGGGTCAACGCCCGGCTCGAGTTGATCGAGGCTCTGAAACGCAAGTATGGCGCTACGGTCGCTGAAATTGAAGAAGCGGTGAGCCGCGCGCGGGCAATCGTCGATGAGTACGAAGGCCGCGACCGGCGCGTTGCCGAGCTGGCAGCGAACGCAACGGCGGCGGAACGCGAGCTGCACGACGCCGCGGCGGCACTGAGCGCCGCGCGGACGCATGCCGCGACGAAACTGAGCAAACGCGTTCGCGGGGAGTTTTCGGAGCTAGCGCTTGCGTCGGGGCGGTTCGAAGTCAGCTCGGAGGCGCTCGAACGGATCGGCCCCAACGGCGCGGAGCGCATCGAATTTCTCTTTGCCGCAAATGCCGGCGAGCCGGCGCGGCCGTTATCGCGCGTCGTTTCGGGCGGCGAGCTTTCGCGCGTTTTGCTGGCCATCGTGGTGGTGCTCGCCGGCGCTCGCGATGCGGGTAGCGCGCTGGTCTTCGATGAGATCGATGCCGGCATCGGTGGCGCCACGGCCACCGCCGTCGGCGCGCGCATCGGCGAACTCGCGCGCCGCGGTCAAGTCGTCTGCGTCACCCACTTAGCGCAGCTGGCAACGTGGGCCGAGCGTCATTACGTGCTGGAAAAGATCGAGCGGAAGCGCGAAACGACCATCGTCGTCCGTTCGATCGCCGGCAAGAACGAGCGCGAAGCCGAGATTGCGCGCATGCTCTCGGGAGAGTCGCACGACGCGGCATTGCGGCATGCGCGTGCCCTCCTCGCGCGCAACGCCTAGCCGTTAAGGAATTTGGTGGATCTTGAGCACGTTGGTGCCGCCGGAGCCGACCGGCATGCCGGTCGTAAATGCGATCAAGTCGCCGGAGCGGACCAGCCCCTCATGCACCATCTGACGCTCGGTCATATAGAGCAAGACGTCGATTGAGGCGTACTGATCGATGAGCAGCGATTCGGTGCCCCACAGGAGCGCGAGCCGCCGCGCGACGCGCGGCTCCGGCGTGAGCGCGACGATGCGCGCGCGTGGTCGGAATGCCGCGATGTGATGCGCGGTGTTTCCCGTCGTCGTGCCGGTGACGATGTAGGGGATGTGCAGCTCGGTGCTGGCGCGCGTCGCCGCTTCCGCGATGGACGAGGCGATCGTCGGCTCGATATTCTCCAAACGGCGGTCGCGCAGGGACGCGTGCGGATAATACTGCTCGACCTCGCGCGCGATCTCCGCCATCGTTCGCACCGCTTCGGTCGGATACGCGCCAAGGGCCGTCTCCGTTGAGAGCATCACCGCATCGGTTCCATCGAGAATTGCGTTGGCCACGTCGGTCGCCTCGGCGCGCGTCGGCCGCGGCGACGCGACCATCGATTCGAGCATCTGCGTGGCCGTGACGACCGGTTTGCTCGCGCGATTGCACTTTGCGATTATCTCTTTTTGAATGATCGGGACGCTTTCGATCGGTACTTCGATTCCCAAATCGCCGCGCGCCACCATGATGCCGTCGGCGGCTGCGATAATGTCGTCGAGCTCGGCGAGCGCTTCGTGCTTTTCAATTTTCGCGATAACCGGAACGCGCTGGTTCTTTTCCGCGATGAATGCCTTCGCGCGCTCGACGTCCTCGGCCGAGCGCACGAACGAGAGGGCGACGTAGTCGATGCCGCGCTCGAGCCCGAACGCGAGAAACTCGAAGTCGCGATCCGTCACCGACGGGATGTTCAGCGAGCCGTCGGGGTAGTTGATACCGACGGACGCGCGCAACTGTCCTCCGAATTCGACCGTCGTATCGATTTCGGTTGCGCTCTTCGCGACGACCAGCAACGCGATCTGTCCGTCCTGTAAATAGAGTCGCTTGCCGATAGCCACGTCCGACGGAAGATCGCGATAGTTCGTGCCGACTCGCTCCGCCGTGCCGGCGACCGGCTCGGACGTAATGACGAAACGCGCGCCGCGATCGAGCCGAACCGACGTCGCGCCATCGGCGAGCGGCCCGGTGCGCACTTTGGGCCCGGGCAGATCTTGCAGGATCGCAGTATGGATGCCAAGCTCGGCAGAGATGGCACGCGCAGCCTCGATGACGCGGCCGTGTTCTTCGGGCTCGCCGTGCGAAAAATTCAGCCGCAGCACGTTAGCGCCGGAAACAAAGAGCGAACGCACGATCGCCGGATCGCGCGACGCGGGTCCAATGGTCGCTACGATCTTCGTACGCTTTTGCAGAATCGCTTCCATAGCGTGCGCCTTGTGCGCCGCGAACGGCAGGCTCCTGCGGTGAATTAAGCGCACTTAACGCTTCTCGTGCGTTCCCTACGCGATCCTCGCGATCGCCGATATCCGGAGCGACTGGCCGGGAGCCTCCTGATTTCGCTCCTGGTGCACTTTCTGTTGGCGCTGCTGCTCTTCTCCGTGCTGAGCAGTTCTTCACAGGAAGGTGCGACTGAAAGCGTCCAAGGCGGCGAGGTCGTTACCGTTACGCGAACGTCGCCAATCGTCGTCGCGAATCAACCTGCGGCAACGCGCGCCGTTCCGCCCGTTCCGCACGCTCCGGTTATTGCGCCCGTGCGCCACGCGCCGTTGGCGCAGCCGCAGACCCAGCGCGTGCCGTCGAATCGGCACGAACTAGCGAAAGTTGCGCCGACCGCGCCGCCGAATCCGCGCCCGATTCCGCAGCAATCGCCGCAGCCGAACCCTCAGCCGACGCAAAATATTTTCGAAACACAGCCGAGTCCGGAGATACCGGCTGCGCCGGTTAACGTTCCGAGCGTCGCACCGCTCGCCGTCGCGGTAAAAGCGCCGCCGACGGCCGCGCCGTCGCCCGCGCCGACTGCGGCGCCCTCGGCACGGCCGACGCAAAAGCCCCCGGCGCCCGTCGTGCGCGCAACCGTGGCCGCCGTGACCCCGGCGCCGGCGGTGCCGAAGGCGTCACCCACAGCAGCGGCGCCCGCGCGGGCGAGCCCCGCGCCAAGCGCCTCCGCCGC
>JAFAOZ010000177.1 GCA_019247395.1 Vulcanimicrobiota bacterium
GTCCTCGACGTACGGCAGCACCGCATCCTGCTGCGCCTTGTTGAAACGATGGATCTCGTCAATGAAGAGTACGGTTCGTTTTCCCGCCCGCCGGCGCGCGCCGGACTCACGGGCGACGCGTCGAAGGTCCGCCACGCCCGCGCTGACCGCCGACATGCCTTCGAAGTAAGCGCCCGTAGAGTTCGCGATGATCTGCGCGAGCGTCGTCTTGCCGCTTCCCGGCGGTCCCCAGAGAATCATGGAGGGCACCGCGTCGCGTTCGATCGCGGCGCGTAATGCGCGGCCGGTGCCGAGCAACTCGTCCTGGCCAACGAACTCGTCGAGCGTTCGCGGGCGCATGCGCGCCGCTAACGGCATCTCGATTCGAGCGAACTCAAGCATCTTAGGGAACCGCTGAAGAAGTCGCTGCACCGATCGCAGCGAACAGTTTTGCCGCAGATCGAGGCGCGGCCGACGGAGCATAGCAAAGCGCTCTGTGACGGAGGGCGCAACAAAGAGATGCGGCAAAACTGCCGCTGCCCAAAGGGTTTGGTCGCAAAACCACCGTCTGCGTTGTCGAAGGCTCGGTCACAGACCGCGTTGGGTATGCTCCCTCGCCTTCTCCTTGCATCCGGTGGTTTTGCGTTCCAAACGATCGGTACATGGATTTCTTCAGCGGTTCCCTGTCGCCGCTACGGCGGCGGGCTCGAGACCGGCTGCGTGATCGCGTTCTTGGGGATGTGGATTGGCTTGGGCGTCGCGAGCGTCCGGTGCACGGGGCTCGGGAACTGCATCGTGACGTTTCCCTGCGCGTGCGCGCTGCCGGTATCGGTGTTATAGATCACCCGCTGCGCGTTCATGCTGCGCGAACCTTGCGTGATGTGGACCGCACCTTCGAGCAGCAGCGTGTGCTCGCTGTCGTTGAGCGTTCCGGTATTTGCGTCCACGACGGTATCGGCTTGCGTGTAGTGTACGTTTCCGATGGCTTTGTACAGCTTGGCGGCGCCATCGATCTGTGCTTGATCGGCGGTCAGCGTCGATGGGCTCGGCGCACTCGGTTGACCGCCGCCCGCGAGGCTCTCGGCGCTGCCTTGCGTATCGTGCATCACGACGTGCCCGTTGAGGAACAGTACCTGCTTCTTGTAGTTGCCGTTGGCCCGATCGGCGGACACGTCGCCGCCCGCGCGGGTCATAACGACCTTATTCGGCGTGCTGAAATCGCCGTTTTTAAAGTTTGCGTCGAGTGAACTCGCGTGCACCGTCCAAACTCCGAGGTCGAACGAGGCTTGGCCGGGGTTTCCCGCGGCATTCGGCGGCGGAGATGGCGCGTGCGCCGCGGGCTTCGGCTTCGGAGCGCGGGGCGGAGCGGCACCGGCCAGGGGCGTCGCGAGAGCGACGGTGCCGGCGAGCGCGAGAATGCTGCGAATCATGGTCGTTGTATGCGTACTTTCACCGTTGGGCGTTCGATCGGACCCAGCAGCTCGCAAAGGCGCTGCTCTGAGACGGCTCCTTCACGAAGCAGGCGCGGATGGTTGCCGGAGAGATCGATGATTGAAGATTCGATATTATAGCGCGTCGGTCCATGCTCTACCATCAGATCCGCCTGAGGAAGCATCGAGCGGTCTTCGTGCCCGGCGTAGCGCGCACCGCCGCGAGGGTTCGCCGTAGTGCCCGCGATGGGGCCACAACGTTCCAGCACCGCACGTGCGAACGGATCGTCCGGCACGCGAAACGCAAGCGTGTGCAAGCCTGCCGCCAATTCGTCGCTGACGAACTTCGGCTTTCTGACGAGCAGAATGACCGGCCCCGGAAGGAGCCGCTTCGCGGCATGCACCGCGAGCGGATTGTCGACGGCGTATTCTAAAAACTCTTGGGCGGTCGCGACGTGCATCGTTAGCGGCCGGTTATCCGGCCTGCCCATCGCTGCATAAACGCGGTCGATCGCTTCGGAATCGTACGGGTCGCAGCCGATGAGATAGCTGGTGTCGTTCGGCAGAATAACGGTGCCGCCCGAAAAGACCACGCGTGCAACCTCTTCTGCGATCTCGTCGACATTCGCAGCGCGCGCATCCACAATTTGCTTGAAACGCTGCTCGCCCAATGGTAGCAGATCCCTAGGTTCCCTATACGCGCAGTCTGGCGCCGGTCCCGATGGCAACGCAAGAGAGCGGATCGTCCGCAACGATTGCCGGAACTCCGGTCACTTCGGAGAGCAGCTTCTCGAAACCGCGCAACAGCGCACCGCCGCCGGTCAGAATGATCCCGCGATCGATGATGTCGGCCGCCAGCTCCGGCGGCGTCTTCTCGAGCACCGCCTTCACGGCTTCGACGATGGCGCCGACCGGTTCGGAAAGCGCTTCACGAATCTCTTCGCTCGTAATCTTGACCGTTTTCGGTAAACCATTGATGAGGTCGCGGCCGCGAATTTCCATTGCGAGCTCTTGTTCGAGCTTATAGGCCGAGCCGATCTTGATTTTGATCTCTTCGGCGGTTCGCTCTCCGATCATTAAATTGTAAACGCGGCGGATGTATCGCACGATCGCCTCATCCATCTTGTTCCCGGCAACTCGCAGCGATTGAGAAACGACGATGCCGCCGAGGGAAATAACCGCCACGTCCGTCGTTCCTCCGCCGATGTCGACGACCATGCTCCCCGACGGGCCGTCGATCGGCAGGCCCGCGCCGATCGCCGCAGCCATCGGCTCTTCAATGATTCCGACGTCGCGCGCCCCGGCGAGTTTGGCGGCGTCTTTGACCGCTCGTTCCTCGACGCTCGTGATCTCGGCGGGTACGCAGATCGTAACGTGTGGCTTCGGTTTCACGATGGAGGACCACCACGAGCGATCTTTCATGACCTTCTTGATAAAATACGAAAGCATCGCTTCGGTCACTTCGAAATCGGCGATGACGCCGTCGCGCAGCGGACGGATGGCTTGTATGTGCGATGGGGTTCGCCCAAGCATCTGACGAGCTTCCTCGCCGACCGCTAACACACGGCCGCTATTGATGTCCTTTGCCACGACGGACGGCTCGCGCAAGACGATTCCTTTCCCCTTGACGTGCACGAGCACGTTTGCCGTACCGAGATCGATCCCGATGTCCAACAGATACTCCTACTCGAAAAAACGTGAGATTAACCGGTCGCCGAAACGCGCGGGTACTCGCTTGTTTCGAAAAGTCCCGCCGGTTCGACGAGCGGCGTTACGCCGCTGCTGCGCTGAACTTGGCCACCCAGCTCCGAAAGCAGCTCCTCCAAGCGCTCGTAGCCGCGGTCGATATACTCGAGCCCGATTATTTCGGTCTCGCCCACCGCCGCCAGTCCGGCGACGACAAGCCCCGCACCGGCGCGGATATCGGGCGCTTCAACGGGAGCACCCGAGAGTTGCTTGGGGCCTTTGACGACGGCGGCGTTGCTCTCCATCGTCACCTTCACGTCGGCTCCCATACGTGCGAGCTCGTTAACGTAGGAGAAGCGCGCGTTGAAGATCGATTCCTCGACGACGCTCGTGCCGGGACAGGTACAGAGAAATCCGACCATTTGCGGCTGCAGATCGGTTGCAAAGCCGGGATACGGCGCAGTCAGGATGTCGGTCCCGCCGGTGATGCCGTCGGCTTTCACGCGAATCCAGTCCTCGCCGTTCATCACGGCGACCCCGCATTCCACGAGTTTATACGTCAGCGCACCGAGATGCTCGGGGCGGCAGTTCGTGACGGTAACGTCGCCGCGCGTCACCGCACCTGCAAGTAGGAGCGTTCCGGTTACGATTCGATCGGCGATGATCTCATACTCGACGCCGTGCAGCTCGCGGACGCCCTCGATCACGATCGTATCGGTGCCATGTCCCGCCACTTTCGCACCCATCGCATTGAGAAAATTCGCAAGGTCCACGACCTCGGGCTCCATCGCGACGTTATTGAGCAGCGTCGTGCCCTCGGCAAGAACCGCCGCCAGCATCGCGTTCTTCGTCGCGCCGACGCTCGCCATGCGAAACTCGACCTCGCCGCCGCGCAGCCGCGCGCCTTTCGATTGCGCGATCAGATAGCCGTGTACGTTGTGAACGTCGCAGCCAAGTGCCACGAAGGCCTGTTCGTGCATGTCGGTCGCGCGCGTGCCGAGCACGCAGCCTCCAGGCAACGGAACTTCCGCGCGGCCGAAACGCCCCAGCAGGGGCCCCACGACGTCGAAGGATGCGGCCAGCTTGCGGACGAGCGCATAGGGAGCGCGATACGATGCGGCGTTGCTGGCGTCGATCGTGACGGTATTGTCGCCCTCGTAGCGGATGCGCGCGCCGAGCGCTTCGAGCAATGACGACATCACCGAGACGTCGGTGATGCGCGGGACGCGATGAAGCGTCACCGTTCCCTTTGCAAGCAGCGCAGCGGCCATAATCGGCAGCGCGGCGTTCTTCGCGCCATGCGTCGCGACGGAGCCCTCTAAACGGGCGCCTCCCCGAATCCGCAGCGTCGTCTCGAGCCGATCCAGCATTAGTGGTGACCTTACCGCGCGGGCTGCCCGCGCGCCTACCTCTGGCCGGTTAGTCGCAGCTTGGCGTTGGCGAAATCGATGATCGCTTGTTCGCGTGCATGGACCGCTGCGTCGCCGCCTGCCGCCTTCTGGCGCTCCGTCGCCTCGGCGAGTTCTTCTCTCGCTTCGGCGACCACGACGTCTTCGAAGCGTACCGCCTCGTCGACTAAAACGGTGACGCGGTCGGGCAGCGCCTGCATAAAGCCTTCGCTCGTTGCCAGCTCCAGCCGCGATGCGGAGCCGCTCTCCTCTCGAAGCACGTTTGCACGCAAAATTCCCGGTTTGAGCGCCGCCAAAAACGGCGCGTGGTGCGGTAGAATGCCTTCTTCGCCTTCAGTCGTGACCGCGATGACGAGCTCGGCATTGCCTTCGAAGACGACCTCCGTCGGCGTCACCAGCTTGAATGGCAGGGAACTAGCCACGAGCCATGCGTTCGGCGTTTTCGCGCACTTCGTCGATCGTGCCGGCGTAGAAGAACGCGCCCTCGGGCAAATCGTCGACTTTGCCTTCCAGGATCTCCTTGAACGACGCCACGGTCTCGGGGAGCTTTACGTATTTTCCGGCGCGGCCCGTAAACTGCTCGGCGACGAAGAACGGCTGCGAGAAGAAGCGTTGGATGCGCCGGGCTCGCGCGACGGCAATTTTATCATCTTCAGAGAGCTCTTCGACGCCCAAAATCGCGATGATATCTTGCAGGTCGTGATATCGCTGAAGAATCTCTTGAACGCCGCGTGCGACGTTGTAGTGCTCTTCGCCGATAATTTGCGGATCGAGAATTCGCGAGGTCGAGGCGAGCGGATCGACGGCCGGATAGATGCCGAGTTCCGAGATCGGCCGCGAGAGCGCCGTCGTGGCATCGAGATGTGCGAAGGTGGTAGCGACGGCCGGATCGGTATAGTCATCGGCCGGGACGTAGACCGCTTGCACCGACGTGATCGAACCCTTGCGCGTCGACGTGATTCGCTCTTCAAGCACGCCCATATCGGTGCCGAGCGTCGGTTGATAACCGACCGCCGAGGGCATGCGACCCATGAGCGCCGAGACTTCCGAGCCGGCTTGCATGTAGCGGAAGATGTTGTCAATGAAGAGCAGCACGTCGGCGCCGAGCTCGTCCCGGAAATACTCCGCCATCGTGACGCCGGTCTGTGCCACGCGGAAGCGCACGCCCGGCGGTTCGTCCATCTGGCCGAAGACCAGCGTCGTTTGAGCGAGCACGCCCGACTCTTTCATTTCGAGCCAAAGGTCGTTGCC
>JAFAOZ010000178.1 GCA_019247395.1 Vulcanimicrobiota bacterium
GACCGGCCCGACGAACGCGGCGGGAAGTGCCGCGATCAGCGCAGCGTTGATCAAAGCGTATAAGCCGCCGTAAACGACGACACCCAGCTCGCGGCTTGCAATGGCGTGTGCAACGAAGTTGCACAGGTTCAGAACCATGCTGCCCGTGAAGACCAGCAGGCTTTGCTTGAGCATCGCACTCGCGCGCAGACGCTCGAGCCCGCGCCTGAGCACAAGCGTGCCGGGCGGAGTCATACTGCCGTTCATAGTATGCCCTTTGCCATGGAGGGTATGCCCCTTGTAATGGAGGTCGAGGAATTACCTCTCACGGGCGCACTGCTGCTGAGGCCGCAGACCTTTGCCGACGAGCGCGGCTACTTTAAGGAAACGTATTCGACGCAACGGTATCACGCATGCGGCATCACCGAAAGTTTCGTACAGGATAATATCTCGCTTTCGCATTGCGACGTACTGCGGGGCCTTCACGGCGACCGGCGCATGGCCAAGCTGGTTAGCGTCCTTCGCGGCAGCGTCTTCGACGTCATCGTCGACGTTCGAGGGGCAAGTCCGACGTACGGGCGCTGGTGGGGTGCGACGTTGACGGCGACCGGCGGGCACCAGGTCTACGTTCCGCGCCACTTTCTGCACGGTTACTTGGCCCTTGAAGACGAAACGATCTTCGCGTACAAGCAAAGCGCCGCGTACGATCCTGCTTGCGAAATCGCGATCGCCTGGAACGACGCCGAGGTTGGTATTGACTGGCCGCTGAACGGCCGGCGGCCGATCCTCTCGCGTCGCGATGCGGCAAACCCGACGCTTGCATCGCTTCGACCGGCGTAACAAACCGGGCTGGCCTAGGTAGAAGTCGCCAGAGGAACCGAATCGAGGGAGAATGGCATTCCATGATCAGAGCGACGAGGCTCTGGTGCATCGAGTGCGCTCCGGGGAAAGAGAGGTCTTCGGCGTGCTCGTGGATCGCTACAAGCGGGGGATCGCAAACTTCATCGGCGCGACGGTGCGAAATCCGTCGGAAACGGCCGATTTGTCCCAGGAGACGTTCCTGCGGGCGTACGCGCACCTAGGCACGTTCAACCCGCAGCTTGGCAAATTTTCGACCTGGATCTATCAAATCGCACGTAACGTGATTCGAACTCATCTCGCTAAATCGTCGCGCGCTCCGCAGATGCAGGAGCTCGGAGAAGATCAAACTCTCGAGAGCACGCTCGCCGACTCCTCGCCGCAAGCCGATCCCGCGCGCGGAGTCCTGCGCGAAGAGGCCGAGCGCGAACTGCGCGGCGCGCTCGCCGAGCTTCCCGAACGTATGCGCACGGTCTTGGCACTTCGCTATTTCGACAACATGGAGTATCAAACTATTGCCAGCACGCTCGGGCTGTCGCTCGGTAACGTCAAGACGCTCATACATCGCGGCAAGATCGCGCTGACCAAAAAGATGCACGAGCGCGAGCATCGGGCGATCGACGGCCTGCGCGTCGTCGCCCAACGGGGGGGCTCGCGTGCGCTGCTCCTGGTGTGAACCGTTGCTCGACGATTATCTCGAAGGCGCCTTGCGCCCGCGCGAAGGCCGATTGGTCGCGGCGCATCTTCGCGGGTGTGCGGGCTGCGCGCGGTTGCTCGATGAGCTGCGCGTCGTGGACGCGCTCTTGACGACCGCGCGCGCGCCGGGGGTTCCGCGGGATATCACCGCTGCCGTCGTATCGGCGACCGCAACGACGCGACCGAAGGCGCGGCGGCCCCTGCCATTGACTGTGGCACTTCTTCTTTATTTACTCTCCGCTTGGGCAGTCGCCGCCGTGGCCTTCATGCGATTGCCCGATTTGGCACAGATCGGTTCGGTCTCGATCGTGTTCGCGCAACGCGATCTCGCCGCGCTCGGCGCCGCGTCGCGCGCGCTCGCACCCGCGACACCGCTGGCGGCAGCGGCAGTTACGGGGGTTCTGTTGATCGATGTCGTTCTGCTCGCGGCAACGTTCTACGCTTACCGCCGGCTGCGACCGCTGCTGGCGTTCTACCTCGGGCGGGGATCGCGTACGTGAAACACAGGCTAGCGATTTTGATCGTCTGCGTTGCCGCGGCTATCGGGGTATCGTCCGCGCCGGCTCGCGCCGATTCACGAGCCGTCTATCACGGCGGAACGTATTTCGGATCGGTCGTCGTCGAGCCGGGCCAGGTCGTCGATGGCGATTTGACGGTCATATTCGGCGATGCGACGGTCGCCGGTATCGTCCAGGGCGACGTGAACGTCGTCGGAGGAAACTACGACCCTCGCCCGGGCGGAATCGTTACGGGTCAAATCAATCAGATTGGAGGCGCCGTTACACAGGCGGTCGTGCCATGGGCGCCCGCAGAGTCCACCTATAATCCATTCGTTCCCGACCATCGGCTGCTCTGGCGACTCTCTTGGAATGTGCTGGCGCTGCTCGTCTTTCTGATTTTTCCGCTGCGCACCCGGATGGTGCTCGACCGGCTAGAGCGGCACCCTGGCCTGAGCGTCGCCGCCGGCGTGCTCGGAAGCGTCGCCGTGATTCCTCTGGCGGTGCTGCTCGCCATCACGATCCTGTTGATTCCGCTCATTCTGCTCGAGTTCGTCTTCGTGCTGGCAGGCGTGTTCCTGGGAACTGCCGCACTCGCGCTGCTCATCGGGAGGCGGCTCTGCGAGCTGGTCAGTCCGTCCACAACCCCATCCCCGCTCGTCGCGCTCCTCGCCGGTATCGCGCTGATCACCGCCGCGGAGTTGGTGCCGGTTGTCGGGACGCTGGTGCTGATCTTCGTCGGGCTGATCGGTCTAGGCGCAACCATTCTTTCTTTTGCGGGCGATACGGTTGCGGGCGATACGGTCGCTGGACAGATTAGCGGACCCCCAATGGCCACTGGCTAAAAGTACCCGCCTATGACCACCGTCTCGCGAGCGGCGCAGTTCGCTCAGCGCACCGCGCACCTGCGGGCGTCGACGATTCGCGAGATGTTGAAGGTCACGCAGCAGCCCGACGTGATTTCGTTTGGCGGCGGTCTTCCGGCGCCGGAGCTCTTTCCGACCGAGGCGATCGCCCGGGCCACGGAGCGCGTCATGGAGCGCCTCGGTTCGGCCGCGCTTCAGTACAGCGTCACGGAAGGCATCCCCGAGATGCGCATTTGGGTCGCCGAGCGGCTCACGCGACGCTGCGGCAGCATCTTCTCCGCCGAGGCGGTTCAGATCGTCAACGGATCGCAGCAAGGGCTCGATTTGGTCGGAAAGATTTTCCTCGATCCCGGCGATCACGTCGTGCTCGAAGATCCGTCGTACCTTGGCGCCATCCAGGCCTTCGACGCATACCAAACGCGCTATCTCACCGTCGAAACCGACGACGACGGTCTCATCCCGGAATCCCTCGAGCAGGTGCTCGAGCGGGCCGACCCGTTCCCGAAATTTCTTTACCTCGTTCCAAACTTCCAAAACCCGACCGGGCGAACGCTCTCGGGACGGCGGCGGGAGAGCGTCGTTCGCATTTGCGAGCATTTCGGACTCCCCATCGTCGAAGACGACCCGTACGGCGAGCTGCGCTTCGAGGGCACCGATCTGCCGCCGCTGCTTTCGTACCGGTCGAGCGCGCCGATCATCTACTCCGGAACCGGAAGCAAGATCATGGCACCCGGCATGCGCATTGCGTGGCTGGTCGTGCAAGACGAAGCCATTCGCGAAAAGATCGTGCTGGCCAAGCAAGGCGCCGATCTTCACAGCGGAACGTTCGCGCAGTATGTTTTTCATGAATACGTGAGCGACGGCGATGCGTTCGACGCACACGTTCGCCGGATCGCGCAAACGTACGCGCACCGGCGCGGCGTCATGGCCGAGGCGCTTGCGGACTTCATGCCCGAAGGTGTGCGCTTTACGCGCCCGGCGGGCGGCATGTTCCTGTGGGTCACCGTGCCGAACGTCGATA
>JAFAOZ010000288.1 GCA_019247395.1 Vulcanimicrobiota bacterium
GTGCAGCGCCGGGTGCTCCCGCAATGTCTGAAGCGCAATCTCGGCGTGACCTTTGGTATAGCCGTTGCCGATGATCATGGTGACGTCGCGGCCGGCGCCTTCGGCGCCGAGCGCCGCTGCCGTGAACGACGTACTCATCGAAAAGAAGTACACGATACCGCCGTCGCGTGCGCAGAGAATCGATGCGAGCTCGGTGCCCGGAACGTTCACCAAATTGACGACGAGATCGGCAAGGGCCGGCGCAGTTGCTGCAACCCGTTCGCTCGTTGCCAAGGCGTTGCGCGCGTCGGCAACGATGAGCTCGTCGACGAATCGCTCGCGCACGAGCAGTTGTGCCGACGCCGTTGCATCGTCCGGCACGACGCCGATGACGCGCCCGTGCGGGCCGACGCCGGCCTTGGCCTGCGCGCAGGAAAGCATTCCGCTCTTGCCGTCCGCGCCGATCACGACGACGGTCGAGCCGGGCGACACGAGGCGGCGAACTTGTGCGGGGGCGCCGGCGACGTCGAGGACGGCAAGGGCCACGCCTTCGTCGATATCGCCGGGAAGCCGCGCCCAAAGTCCGCTCTGGAAGAGAATCGCTTTGCCCTCGACCCAGAGCCGGCCGGTTGCGACGTCGACGCGGCGAACGCTGTCGATCTGCAGCGGAGTGAGCGTCAATGAAACCAGCGATGCGATGCGATCGCCTACTCTCAGATCGTGCTCGCCGTCGAGTGCCTCGCCGACGGCGATGACCCGCCCGACGAACATTCCGCCGCTGCCCGTGACCGGATTGTGCTGCTTGCCGCGCTCCGCGACGATCTTCATCACGTGCAAAGCGATTCGCTCGGCGTCGAATTCGCAGGCCTGGCAAATTTGGCGAAACGATGCCGAGTCGATATTGAGAGCATCTACGTCGCAAAGAATTTCGGTCTCGCCCGCGACGGGCGTATTGTCGATACGCCAAGCATCCTGCGGCATCGCTCCAGCCGGCTCGAGCACCCGGTGTGCGCCAAGAGGATGGCATGACGAACGAATCGAGCTCGTCACGTTAATGCACCGTTACGCCGCCGCGCTCGAACGGCATGCTGAGCACGATGGTCGTGCGCGTACGTGCCATGCCCGGCGTTGCCTTCAGGCGCGCAAGCAGCTCGTCGAGATGTTGCGTCGAACGCGTGACGACTTTGCAGAGAAAACTCTCCTCGCCCGCAACGGAGTGAATCTCGCAAATCTCGGGCATATCGCTGAGCCGGCGCGTAAAGTCGTCGTAGGAGCAATCCGGAGTCGTATAGCAGCTCACGAAGGCCGTAAGGTGAAGCCCGAGCCGCTCGGGGTCGAGATGTGCGCAGTACCCACGGATGTAGCCCCTCTGCTCGAGCCGCTTGACGCGATCGTGCACTGCCGGGGCTTTGAGCCCGACGAGGGAAGCCAACTCCGTGAAGGTCGAACGCGCGTTGCGCTGCAACGCGTCGAGGATTGCCAGGTCGAGCTCGTCGAGCTCCTCATTGATCATCATCATATTCGACATAGGGGAGAATTTTGCCGAAGAATATTCGGCCAGCCAACAATAACACCATAAATCCATTCGGCGCAAGACGCCCGCGATGGATTTTCTATTTTTTCCCGCTCCTCCTCGCCCTGGCCGGCTGCTCGGCGCCGCACGGCTCCCTCAAGGGGACGGTCAGCTTCGATCTGGCAGCCGACCCTCGCACGCTCAATCCCCTCTTTCTCGCGCCCGACGCCGCGGTGGTCGAGCTGCAGGTCGCCCGCTTGTCCTTCGAGCCGTTCATCGATCTCGACGCGCGTGGCCGTCCGCAGCCCGAACTCTTGCGCGAAATACCGACGCCCCGCAACGGTGGTCTCTCCGCCGACGGGCGAACGATCCGCTTTCGCTTGCGTCCAGGGGTAGAGTGGAGCGACGGCCGCCCGGTGACGGCTGCCGACGTGCTCTTTACGCTGAAGGCAATCCTCGATCCACAGAATCCCGTGCGCTCGCACGAGGGCTACGACTTGATCGATCGCGCGCAGTCGCCCGATCCGCTGACCGTCGTGCTTCATTTGAAGCGCGCGTGGGCGCCCGCGGTGTTGACGTATTTCTCGTACGGGTTCTCACCGCAATTCGTGCTGCCCGCGCACGTCCTGCGTTCGCAAACGCCGCTCGACCGCGCCGCATTCAATTCCGCGCCGACCGTGGGCGACGGCCCGTATCAGTTTCGCTCCTGGCGGCGCGGTGAGGGCCTGCGCTATGCGGCCAATCCCCGCTATTGGCGCGGCGCACCGCCCGTTTCGCAACTCGTGATTCGCAGCGTGCCCGATCCGTCAACGAATCTGCTCTTGCTGCAAACCGGCGCACTGGATTGGAATCTGCTCGCGCCGGCGCAAATCGCGATCGTCCACGGCAATTCCGAGCTCGCCTTTGTCGACGTGCCGACGGCCGTC
>JAFAOZ010000011.1 GCA_019247395.1 Vulcanimicrobiota bacterium
CCGACGCCGCTCGGACCCGTCAGTAAGGTGACCGTGCCGCGTTCAATGCCGCCTTCGAGCATCCAGTCGAGGGTCGGTACGCCGGATCCGAGCTTCGACTCAGGATACGTTGCCTCGTAATGCTCTGGCGTCAATCGCGGAAAAACGGTCGCTCCGTGCTCGCCCAGCGTCAACGAGTGGGGCCCTCGCTGAAATGCCGAACCCCGAAACTTCGTTACTTTGATGGTGCGGTTGCGGTCGCCGTGGTCAAGTTCGATCACTCCACCGCTCAAAAAGCGTAAATCCTCCAAGGGCGATACTTCGCCGCTTTCGGACGTCATCAGGACGACCGCGCCGCGCTCGGCGAGGAAACGCAAAAATGCGAGCACTTGTCTTCGAAAGTGCGAATCGCTCGGCGCTACGTAGCGCAGATACGTCATAGAGTCGATAAATATGCGATCCGGCTTAACCCGCTCGACGGTTTCAACGACGGTGCGGACCAGCGGCTCACGCTCGACTTCTGCCGGCGAGAAAACATCGTACTGTTCCAATTTTGCAAACGTGTCCGAAGACGGACTCAGATCGAGAAAACAAACATTTGCCAGATCGAAGCAGAGGCTTTCGGCGTCGAGGCGCAGCTCAGCCTCGGGTTGCGCAAACGTCAAAAAGAGGGATGTTTCGCCGTTAGCGGCGCCGGCGCAAAGGAAATGCCAACCGATCGTCGTTTTTCCCGTACCGGGCGGTCCAGTCAGCAGATAGCTTCTAGCCCGTAAAAACCCGCCGCAAAGCACCTCGTCCAGCCCAGCGATCCCCGTGGAGACCCGGCTGCTCAGGGCGTCAGCGCGCAGAGGTTCTGTTGAATTCATCTCATCTCCGGAGGCGGTGTTGGTCTGGCGTGCCGGCTCAATCGCGAGCGAGCGGCCACTTCAAACGCCTGTGGTTTACCCTAGGGAAGGCTGCGCTCTAACCTCAGATTTCCTAAAGAGAGGCCGGCGACGAAATGCCCTTGCCAAGAATGGGGTTTTATCGAACTCAATAGGGGAAGGAATTTCCTCCAATGCCGAAGGCCGTTCTACTCGACATCGATGGCACTTTAGTAGCGAGCAATGACGCTCACGCTCGGGCTTGGGCCGAGGCACTGCAGCAGTTCGGCTTCACGGTGCCCGAAACCCAAATTCGGCGCTGGATCGGAATGGGCGGAGATAAGATTCTGCCGCGCGTCGACCCGAATTTGAGCGATGGCACCGAACCCGGCAAATCAATCACGCAACTGCGGCAAGATCTGTTCTTAGAGCGGTATCTGCCGCATCTCAAACCCACGCCGGGAGCCGTGGAATTGCTCGATCGCTTTGCGGGAGACGGCCTACTTCGCGTGGCGGCGACCTCGGCTAACAAAACCGAACTCGACGCGATCGCCGACGTGAGCGGACTTGCGCGCTACCTGGACGCGCGAACCACGTCCGATGATGCCGATCGCTCGAAGCCCGACGCCGATATCATCGAGGCAGCCTTGTCGAAAGCCAAGGTAGACCGAACGCAGAGCTTCTATTTGGGCGACACTCCTTACGACGTCGAGGCGGCACATCGAGCGAAGCTACCGATCATCGCACTTCGATGCGGCGGTTGGACTCAGGCTGAACTCGCCGCAGCGGAGGCCGTCTTCGACACGCCCGCCGATATCTTAGCTGACTACGAACGAGCATTACGGACAGTCGGATCGCAGCGGTAGCTTTCCGGGTATGAAAGCAGTGCAGTAACGTTACCCGGAGGCAGACAATGTCAGCACCAATTCCCGCGCCAGACGATCCGACACCGATCGATCCTATAGAGAATCCGCCGCTCGATCCCACCAGCAACGACCCGAGTGGACGCGATTCGTCGCAAGAGGGGCCGTGGAGGCCCGGCGAGCCCGGCGAAACCGAGAGCGGCACGTGAAGACGCCGTGGCTTCTTGCCGCTTCATCCGAACTGGCAGAAGCCACCCCCGTTGCCAAGAGCGCTTTTCGCATTGGATCCTATGGATTCGCGCTCGTTCATACCGCATCGACGGTGTGGATGCGCGTGGCCCGGGCCTCCGTAGATCTCTTCGCGCTGCGCGTTGCATTTGCTCCGGACGGATCGCTGCAGATCGAACGCGCACGCGAAGACAGCTATAATATTGCCACGTCGTATGGGCGCGTGCGGCTTCGCGTAACGAAATCGAAGGTCGTCAGAATAACAACGTGGATCGCGCCGGCTGAGGCGATTTCGCTTACGAACTGGCCCCGCGATCTGGTCTTTCTTACCGAACGAGGAACCGTGCACACCCGCCAACGCGGCCTGCGCTCCGGTATCCTCTACGTGAGCGCTCCGGAGCTGGGCTCGCTGATGTACTTTCAGAACTACTCGAGTTTGAGCGATTATTTCGATCAAACGAAAACCTCGCCGGCCGATTGCATCGGCGGCGTGTGGCCGGAAGTCGGCTTTGCGCTGCCCGCGACTGAAGATCATCCGATGCCCGCAAGCCGAGAGCTCTGCACGTCCGATATACTGCTTCGCCTTTCGCCTAGCGAGCCGATCGAAGATGGCGAGCTCGCCGCCGAGTATCTGGACCATCTCGGTGCGATTTATTCAGCATTGGAGCGCCCTCAACCGGAGTATCACGATTGGCCGACTCTTGCAGAGGATTCACTTCGCAGTCTTACGTTCTCACCGCAGTGCGCTCTGCATCGAAATGGCCGAACCTATCTCGCACCGTATGTCGGGGACGAGAGCCAGCCTCCGGAAAGCATGGTGCAGCTGACGGTCTTGCTTCCGCTGCTCGAATACTCGGCGTGGTCCGGAGTCGATGCTCCGGTCGCCCAACGAATTCTTGAGGGCCTGCCGTCATTTTTCGATGCGAAAACCGATTGTCTGCTTCGATGGCTCGACGGACAATGTCCTCAGGGGCCTCCGGACGTCCGCGGCAGCCCGCGGTATATGGACAGCTGGTACCTCTACCATGCACTCTTCAATCTCGGGCGTTTGGTCAAACGAACCGGGAACGCCGAGCTGCGAAACCTGCTCCAGCGGTCACTCGCCTATGCAAGGCGCGTTGCGCATCGATTCGAGTACCGCTTCCCGGTATTCTTCAACCTCGATTCGCTCGAGATTTACCGCGCTGAGGCGCGTGAAGGCGCGGGCGGCGAAAATGACGTGTGCGGATTGTACGCCCTCGTCATGCTTCAGGCACACGATATCTTCGGCGATCGCGCATTTGTCGACGAGGCTCGAGCGGCCGCAGAGCGTTTACGCGGCCTCGGCTTCGGCATCGCATATCAGATGAACACGACCGGTTTCGCGGCGGAGGCAATGCTCAAGCTTTATCTCTTAACCGGTGAGAAGCAGTACTTAGGGCTTAGCTATCTCTGCCTGGCCAACGTGCTCGACAACGCTCGATTGTGGGATTGTAAGGTTGGCGCTGCCAAAGAGTACTCGACCTTTTTCGGAATCTTCCCGCTGCCGGACGCGCCCTACCTGGCAGCCTACGAAGAGCTTGAGAACGCCGCGAAGTTTCGAGAATACTTGCGTCTGGCAAACGACGACGTAGCGCCGTCGGTACGGCTGCTGCTCGCAGAGTATTGCCGGTACACTTTAGACCGCGCCTGGTACTTCTTTCCGCAGCACCTTCCGCGTCAGGCGCTCTCGGACTCTCCGAAGAGCGGCTGCATGCAACGCGGGCTCGCCATTCCGGTCGAAGACCTCCGGGACGGCGCAGAAAAGAGCGGTCAGGTAGGGCAAGAGATATACGGCGCGGGTATGGCGCCCGGTTTGGTCTGCCGTCACTACTCTTTGATCGAATCTTGGAGTTGCTGGCTCTTTTGCGATTATCCGGCGTTTGATCTTCGCGTCAGTGAGTCATCGCGTTATACGACGATCCAGTTGCACGTCGCCGGAGACAGCGCGGGCAGCTGTTCCGTTCGGAGCGTTCCGATTGACGTCCGGCGGCGCGCGCCGGTGTGCACGGCAAGTATCGGTCGCAAGCGTCTTCGAGGGGCCTGGACCTCGGAAGGGCACTGGTCGGTCGCGGTGCCGGGCGGTGCTTCCCTAACTCTGCGGCTCTCCTGACGCGACGAGCAAAAACCGGGCGAAGCGTGCTTCGCCCGGTTTGTCTTCCGGAGCTAACTAAATGAAGTTGGTGATGCGCAGCACGGCTTGGCCGAGCTTGTTGCCGCCGGTGTCTTTCAGAATGAATAGGGCCTTGCACGACCCTTGCGTCGATCCGGCCGTTACCGTCCACTGATTGGTCGTACCGACTTCCGCGACCGTTGCGATGCCGCTCGCGCTGCAAGTGTCGGTTTCGGTAATGGTGCCTTGCTGTTGAGTAGAGACG
>JAFAOZ010000175.1 GCA_019247395.1 Vulcanimicrobiota bacterium
ATCTGCCGGTGACCAATGATGACGCACGCAAACGCCGCATCACCGTTGCGAACCTCATGACGATGTCGTCGGGGCTTTCGTGCGACGACAACGACGATAATTCGCCGGGTAACGAAGACGTGATGCAGACGCAAACGCTGCAGCCCGACTGGTACAAGTACACGCTCGACCTGCCGATGGCGTACGATCCGGGTAGGAAAGCCGTCTACTGCTCCGCCGGGATCAACCTGCTGGGCGCAATCGTCGCAAAAGCCAGCGGCACGGCGCTGGCGCAGTACTTCTACGACCGGTTCGCCGCGCCGATGGAGTTCGGGAGTTACGGGATGTGGCTGATGCCCGCGCCAGCCAATGCGGCCTACATGGGCGGCGGCGATTACTTCCGGCCTCGAGACTTTTTGAAGTTCGGCCAGCTCTTTTTGAGTAATGGAGCTTGGAACGGGCGCGCGATCGTTGACGCACGGTGGCTTGCGGAATCGGTCGTCCCGCGAACGGTGATGAACCCCGATTCATCCGGCGGCGACCGCTACGGCTACACGTGGCACCTCTCCACGCTTTCGGTTGCGGGGCGGTCGTACGGCGTGATCAATGCCGGCGGCAACGGCGGCCAAATCATGGCGGTGGTCCCGTCGCTCGACATGACGATCATGATCACTGCCGGAAATTACAATCAATATCCGGTTTGGAACGCCTTCTTGACGCAGGTGGTCGGTACGGCGATTCGCGCCGCCCAGTAAGCCTACAAATCGAAGAGCGTTTTCGCGTTTTCATCCGTGGCGGCGATTAAATCGTCTTGCGCCATGCCGAGCAACTCGCCAAGCTTGGCCGCGGTATGCGCGACGAACGACGGCTCGTTGCGCTTTCCGCGCATCGGCACGGGCGCGAGATACGGACAATCGGTCTCGAGCACGAGCTTTCCGGGGCCGGCCTCGACGACGGCTTCACGCAAGCCGGAGGCGTTTGGAAACGTCAAGACCCCGCCGATGCCGAGATAGAGATCGAACTCGCCAATGAACGTGCGTGCTTGCGCCGCCGTGCCGGTGAAGCAATGCACGACGCCGCGCATCTCGTCGCGCCACTCCTCGCGCAAGATTGCGCAGAAGTCGGCAAACGCATCGCGATGGTGAAAGACCACGGGAAGGCCAACCTCGCGAGCGAGACGGATCTGCGTGCGCAGCACTGCCGCCTGCGCTTCGCGGGGACTGTGGTCGTAGTAGTAATCCAGCCCCGTCTCGCCGATTGCGATGACGCCCGGCGCGTCGAGCAGCGCGCGAAGTTCCGCGACGGCGTCGGGCGATGCGTTCTTGGCTTCATGCGGGTGAATGCCGACCGCGACCGAGATTTCGTAGGGCTCGGCGATCGCGATTGCTCGCCGGCTGTCGGCGACGTCCTCGCCGATCGTGATCATCGCTGTGACGCCGGCGTCGCGCGCCCGCGCGACGACCGCATCGCGGTCGCCGTCGAACTGCTTATCGTGAACGTGGCAATGGGTGTCGATCACGTCGTCGCGGCGGATTCGAACTCGACCTTTGGGAAGAGCGGCGCCGAAAGCGCCGTCTGCGTAACCGGCGGAAAACCGCCCCACGCCTTCATCGCGCTCGACCAGTCCTCGTCGATTCGGCCCGGGGCTCCGAGCTGCTGCCACATCTCACTCATCCGCTCCGGCATGAAGGGATGCAGCAACATGGCGAGCCAGCGCAACCCCTCGCAAAGATCGTAGAGCACGGCATTGAGTTCGCCGGTACGGCCGGCCTTATGCAGTTCCCACGGCTTGCGCTCGTCGATAGTACGGTTGAGTGTGGTCACAAGCTCCCAGATGCTTTCGAGTGCCTCGCGGAATCGCAGCTCAAAGATGCGATCGCGTACGACGATGGGCAGCGACGCGAATTTCTGTGCGAGGGTGCTCTTCGGCGTGGCTGGTTCCGGCACGATGCCGTCGCGGTATCGCGCGAGCATCGAAAGCGAACGCTGCAAGAGGTTGCCGAGATCGTTTGCGAGGTCGCTGTTCCGGCGCTGCGCGATCTTCTCTTCCGAATACGAGAAATCGCTGCCGAACGGCGCCTCGCGTAACAGGAAATAGCGCATCGCGTCTGCGCCGAACCGATCGGCGAGCAAAAACGGATCCACGGCGTTATCGAGGCTTTTGCTCATCTTCTGCCCGTCGACGGTAATCCAGCCGTGCGCGAAGACCAGCTCCGGTGCCGTTTCGCCGAGCGCCCATAGAATTGCAGGCCAAATGATCGTGTGAAAGCGCGCGATCTCTTTGCCGACGAGCTGCGTTTGAGCCGGCCAATACCGATGGAATAGCGAACCGTTTTCACTCCATCCGATTGCGGTAATGTAGTTCAAAAGCGCATCGAGCCAAACGTAGATAACGCCGCCCTCGGGGATGGGGACGCCCCAGTCGAAGCTCGTGCGAGAGATCGAAAGGTCTTCGAGACCTTCGCGCAAGATCGCCATCATCTCGTTGTAGACGCTGCGCGGCTGCACCCATGCGGGATTGCGCTCGAAGTGCTCGATCAAACGGTCGCGATAGGCCGAGAGCCGGAAGAACCAGTCGTCTTCGGAGATCCACTGAACTTCGCGCCCACAGGTGGGGCAGCGCCCGTCGACTAATTTCGATTCGAGCCAAAACGTTTCGTCCGATACGCAATACCAGCCCTCGTATTTACCGAGATAGACGTCGCCGCGTTCGCGCAACCGCTCGAAGACGCGCAGCACCTTTTCGACGTGCCGCGGCTCCGTGGTGCGAATGAAGTCGTCGTACTGGACGTGATACGCCGCGAAGAGCGCCTTCCAACGCGGAACGAGTTCGTCGCACCATTTCTGGGGCGTTTTGCCCGCCGCCGCGGCGGCGTTCGCTACCTTTTGCCCATGTTCGTCCGTTCCCGTCAAGAAGAACGTCGGGCGAAAGGTGCGCGCGGTGCGCGCCAGCACGTCCGCCACAACCGTAGTGTAAGCGTGACCGATATGCGGGTTGCCGCTGATGTAATAGATCGGCGTCGTGACATAGTAGGCGCGTTCCATGCTGTGCTACCGCTTCTTAATCGAAGTTTTCCGGCGTGCCTTCCGCTCCGTGACGCGCGCGTAGAGCTGCTGCCGCTCGCCGAAACCTCGTGCCGCCAAGAGTTTGGCGACCTCCCCGACGCGGTGTCCATCCTCGAGCAGCGCATCGATGGCCTCGCTCGTCGCTGCACGCCGCGGCGGTGCGGCGAGCGCCTCGTGCGGCGCAATTGCAAACGCGACCTCGCCGCGAACCGGCTCGGTCAACTGCGCCGCCACATCCTGGGGCGTACCCGTAAGCTGCTCTTCGTGCACTTTGGTGTATTCGCGCACGAGGAAGACGCGGGCGTTCGGCGCGACCTCGGCGAGATCGGCGAGTGTGGCGCGAACGCGTTGCGGCGATTCGTACCAGATGGTCGTGGTATCCGGCTGCAGCGATCGCTTAAAGCGCTCTCGTCTTGCCGCGCCGGTTCGCGGCGGAAAGCCTTCGAACGTGAACCGGCGCAACGGAAAACCGGAGAGTACCGCGACGCCGGTCGCAGCAGTTCCGCCGGGCAGCACTTCGACCGCAACGCCCTGTGCACGCGCTGCCGCGATCAGCTCGCTTCCCGGATCGGAGATGCCGGGCATCCCCGCATCGGTCGTCACGGCTACCAGCGCCTCCCGCGCGCGCTCCAGGATTCCCGCCGTGGCGCGTTGCGCGTTCTGCTCGCGGTAGCTCCAGATTTCACGCGCCGGCAAATCCAGTGCGCGCAGCAGTTTGCGGGCAACGCGCGTATCCTCGGCGACGATGAGCTCCGCATCGCGCAATACGTCCAACCCGCGCAGGGTCACGTCGCGCAGGTTACCGAGCGGCGTCGCTACGAAGACGAGCGGCATGGCGCGAAGCTTCGACGTCGAGAACCTACCTCCGGGAGCAAAGCTCGAGCTCTACATTTCTCCGACTTGTCCGTACTGCCGCAGCGCAATGGCGTACTACGACTCGAACGCAACGCCGTATACGAAGCACGATGCGCAGAACGATCGCCGCGCTCGGGAGCGCATGTTCGCCTACACCAAGGGTGATCCGACGGTTCCGGCGATCGTCGTCGACGGTGAGTACGTGCAGTCGGGATGGGGCTCGCCGCCGCGCGGTTGAACGATTCATTAATCGCGCCGGTCGGCGCGAAATGAGGCGAAGCGGCGGGGGCGAAGAAGCTTGGAAGCTCCTCGTTGCTTACGGAGGCACCTTCGAGAATGGACCGTAATTCGGCGGCTACCGCAAGCGCCGTCGCGGCGTTTGCCTTCATTTACATCATCGTTATCGGCGTACTCGTCGCGTTCACGCTTTGGGTCTACTGGCGCATCTTTGCGAAGGCCGGGTACAACGGCGCGCTCTCGCTGCTCAATCTGGTTCCCGGCGTCGGCCCGCTGATCTGCATGCTGATTCTCGCTTTCGGCCGCTGGCCGATCGAAGACCAGCTCGCGGCGCTCCAAGGCGGACCCCTTTCGCCCACGGTGCCCCCGTCGTCGCCCGGCACTTCGGTGATGCCGACCGCCTAGCGATTCTAGGCGTCGCCCTCCCAAAGCGCGGCGATCCACGCTTCGACCTCGTCGCTGCGCGAGGGCACGCTTCCGGAAAGATTTTCGGGCGCCGCCGCGGTCACGGCGATGTCGTCCTCAATGCGCACGCCGATACCGCGGAAGCGCTCGGGAACCGTCGCATCGTCCGGCTGGAAGTAGCAGCCGGGCTCGACCGTCAGCACCATGCCCTCGCGCAGCTTGCCGTGCCGGTACTCGCTGCTGCGCGCCTCCGCGCAGTCGTGCACGTCGAGGCCGAGCATATGGCTGACGCCGTGCAGCGTATACCGCCGGTGATAGAGGCGATCGGGATCGAGCGCCTCGTCCAGCGAGGTTTTGAGGATTCCGAGATCGATCAAACCCTGCGCGAGCACGCGAACCGCGCGGCGGTGCGGCTCCAAAAAATCGTTCCCCGCGACGGCGGCTTCGATTCCGGCGCGCTGCGCTTCCCAAACCAGATCGTACACAATCCGCTGCTCGGCCGAATAACGACCGGAAATCGGAAGCGTGCGCGTGATGTCGGCGGTATAGAGCGAATCGCATTCGACGCCGGCATCCAGCAATAGCAGTTCGCCTGCGCGCAACGCACCCTCATTGCGCGTCCAGTGCAGCGTGCAGGCATGTTCCGCGGCGGCGGCAATCGTGAGGTACCCGACGTCGTTGGCGTCGGTTCGCGCGCGGCCCCAAAACGCCGCTTCGATCGCGCGTTCGCTCCTTGCGGTTCGCATGACGCGAATCACGTCTTCGAAGGCGCGTTTGGATATGGCGCACGCCTTGCGCAGCTCTTCGAGCTCGTATTCGTCTTTGATGAGACGGGCCTCGGATAAATACGTTGCGAGCTCGGCATCGGAATCGCGGCTTTCGAACTGCCGGTCGACCTCCTCGTCGTGACCGCGCAACACGCGCACCGGATAGTTGGCTGCGTTGAGTTGTTCGAGATACTCCGGAATCGCTTGCATCGGACGGCACTCATTGACGCCGTAATAAGCGCGGCTCTCGTCCACGCCGCGGTGGCGGCCGACCCACAGCTCCCCGTAGACGCGGTCGGTGAAGAACTCGCGCGTGCCGCGGTTATGGGCCGGAACGAAGA
>JAFAOZ010000252.1 GCA_019247395.1 Vulcanimicrobiota bacterium
AAGACGTGAACGATGAGCGGATCGAAATGTGGCCGCCGCTTGATTTCGAAGATTCGCGCAACCGCCTGCGGCATGAAGGCGAGCGCTCCCAAGCCGTAAACCGTTTCGGTCGGAAACGCAACGACGCCGCCGCGGCGCAGCGTCTCGGCGGCCTGCACGATGCCACCAGAATCCGGCGCCAAGACAAGCACGCGGAAGGGATGGCCCCCGGCCCTCGCCGATACCTTTAAATACTATGCCGGGTCACCATCGCTCGTTGCGGCTTTTGCCGCTTGGCGCTTTCATTTTGGCCTCGACGCTTTCCGCAGCGCTCGCCGGCTGCGGCGGAGGCTCCAGTTCCGGAACCGTCGTGCCGCCGCTTCCGCCGCCGCCGCCGGCGCAGAAGGGCAAATACTTCACGCACATCGTCATTCTGATCCAAGAGAACCGCACGTTCGATAATCTGTTCGCGACCTTCCCCGGCGCCGACGGCACGCGCCGCGGAAAGACGCACAACGGCAAGAGCCTGCTGTTGCGCAAGGCCGATCTCGAGAGCCCGATATCGCCGAACAACGGTTATTCGTACTGGAGGCGCGACTACAACGGCGGCAAGATGAACGGCTTCGACACCGTGAACATCGGTAGAGTCAGCGGTACGTACGTTTACGAGTACGTGAACCCCGCGCAAATCGCGCCGTACTGGGATCTTGCCAAATCGTACGTACTGTCCGACCACACGTTCCAAACTCAGGGCAGCGGCAGCTTCACCGCCCATCAAGATCTGATTCGCGGCGGCACCGACATCGGCGGAGGCCAAAGCCTCATCGACTTTCCGAACGACTGGGGACACCCGTGGGGCTGCGACGCGCCGCCCGGAACGCGAACGTCGCTGATCACCGAGCGCAATCAATATATGTCGTTCCAGGGCCCGTTTCCGTGCTTGAAGTACGCAACGCTGCGCGATCTGCTCGATGCGAAAACGATATCGTGGCGCTACTATACGCCGGCGCAGGGCAGCTTCGGAGGGAATCTCTGGAACGGGTTCGCGGCCATCGATGCGGTGCGCCACGGCTCGGAGTGGAGCGCGAACGTCGCGTCGCCCGAGACCGACATCTTCACCGACATCCGTCGCGACACGCTGCCGGCCGTTGCGTGGGTGGTCCCTGATTACCGTAACTCCGATCATCCCGGCGACAACTCCGATTCGGGACCGTCCTGGGTCGCACAAGTCGTCAACGCCATCGGCCAAAGCCCGGCATGGAAAACCACCGTCGTTTTGGTCGTATGGGACGATTGGGGCGGATGGTACGATCACGTCGCGCCGACCGGAACGCGCCGTTACGGCGGCCTTGGATTTAGAGTCCCGCTGCTCGCGGTTGCGCCGTACGCAAAAACCGGCTACGTCTCGCACCGGCTCTACCAACTCGGCAGCATCGTTCGCTTCGTCGAAGATAATTGGGATTTGGGCAGCCTCGGCACAACGGACGCGCACTCGGCTGATTTCGCCGGCGATTTCTTCGATTTCAACCAGAACCCGCGCACGTTCGTTCCGATCCAAAGCAAGTACTCACAATCGTACTTGCTGCATCAGCCGCCCTCGAATCATCCGGTCGACGACGAATAAATAAGTAACCTGGATTAACGATAACCGTCAAGTTTTATGCAGCGCACGCGCGCTCGAATGGAAGAGGGGAGCAGACGGAGAACGTTGTTTTCGAAATAAAATGCGCATTTTAGAGACATCCCTTGGAACTATCGTCGCCGAGCCGCGAGTTATGGCGGTTCCGGTCGTTCTCTCCGATTTCGAAATCGTCGACGTCACCGCTCCGGTCGCGCAAGACGAGCTCAAGCCGATTCAGGCTCATTTCATGACGCTCGCGCAATGCGCCGCGCAAGGAATCACCGACGCGTCGGAAAGGCAACGCGTAGCACAAACGCTGCAAGATCGAATGGCGCGATACGGCACGTCGTCGGAGTACATCGCGCGCCGCCAGGTGAGCGTGCTGACATCGTGCTTCGTGAAGCACGATCCGCAGAACGATAACGAAGCGATTCGCCGCATTGGCGATCTTCGCAATCCCACCGGAGAGACGCTCGACGCTCGCATGAATCTCTTCGAAGAAGTTGCTTGCGGCGTTTTCGAACGCGTCTATCCCGGCGGCAACGCTGCTCCTCCGGACGACATCGTGCACGTCAGCTGCTCGGGCTACGTTTCGCCCAGCCCGGTGCAGACGTTCCTATCGCGGCGCGGATGGCTCAACGTCGGCGTCACCCACTCGTACCACATGGGTTGCTACGGCGCGTTCCCCGCGATTCGCACGGCGGCCGGCCTCGTGGGCTCCTCGTACGTCTCACTGCCGAGGCGCAAGCGCCGCGTCGATCTCGTGCACACCGAGTTCCTGTCACTCCACTTCGATCTGCTCGGCGACGAGCCGGACAACTTCGTTACGTCGACGCTCTTTGCCGACGGCTTCATCAAGTATTCCGCCTCACCGTTGCCCGAGTTCGCGAAACGACGCGCGAGCGGCTTGAAGATTCTGGCGATCGACGAGCACATTTTGCCCGATTCGCTTCCGGAGATGACCTTGCGGCCGGGACCGCTGCAGTTCGACATGTCGCTCTCGAAGCGGGTGCCGTTCATGATCCGAGACTCGATCGCCGATTTCGTGCGGTCCATCTGCGGCCACGTCGGTCTCGATTTCGAGCGCGAGAAGGCTGCGATGATCTTCGCAATCCATCCGGGCGGTCCGGCGATCCTCAATCAGATTCGCGGGCGGCTCGGGATCGAAGAGTCGGCCGTTGCCATGAGCCGCAAAGTGCTCTACGAGCACGGGAACATGGCTTCGGCGACCGCCCCTCACATCTGGAAGTTGATCCTCGAATCACCCGAGATCCCGGCCGGCTCGAAAATCTTGAGCATGGCATTCGGGCCGGGGCTGACAGTTATCGGCGCACTCTTCGAGAAAGTATAACGCCCGTTATGGCCAAAAGCGACGTTAAGACACCGCAGAAATTCTCCGTGCCGGCGCCCTTCTATTGGAGCGTGCGGGGCGTTCACGCGGCCGCACCGCTCTTCGTCGGCCTCGGCAATCTCGAATCGCGCATGCTGGCTCGACGCCTCGCCCCCGAGCGGGTGGACCGGCCGGTTTACATTTGCGGGCTCCCGCGAGCGGGAACGACGATCACGCTGCAGATGCTCAGCGAACATCCCGACGTCGTTACCCACAAGTACGCCGACTTCTTGATGCCCTACATGCCGTGGGTCTGGAATAAAGTCTTTCCCCGCATTCCCGTCGATGCGATGAAAAAGCCGGTGCCGCGCATCCACCGCGACCGCATTCAAATCACCCGCGATAGCGCCGAGATGGGCGAAGAGATTTTGTGGGAACACTTCTTTCCGCACATTCACGAGGAAAAAAACTATAGCGTCCTCGATGGATCTACCGCAAATCCCGCATTCGAGCGGTTCTACCGCGAGCATCTCTGCAAGCTGGCGCTCGTGCGCGAACGATCGCGCTACGTCAGCAAGGCGATTATGTGCGTCGTGCGCATGCAGTACTTGCGCAAGCTCTTTCCCGATGCGCGGTTCCTGCTCTACGTCCGCAACCCGATCGATCACGTCGCATCGATCATCAAGCAGGACCGGATCTGGGCCGAGATCGAGCGGGACGACCCGAGGCAGATCGAAATCATCGAGCTGACCGGCCACCACGAATTCGGTCCGAACCAGGTGATGGCCAATGTTGGACGGCCCGAAGAGCTGCGCGCGATCCGGCAGCTCTTCAACGAGGGGCGCTGGGCGGAGTCGCGCGCGCGGTATTGGGCCTACGTCTACGGCTTCGTCATCAAACAGCTCGACGACGACCCGGAGTTGGCGCGCCAAGTCTGCATCGTCCGGTACGAAGATCTCTGCGCCGACTCGCCCGAAACGATCGACCGCATCCTCGCACATACCGCGCTCGATCCGGCGAAGTTCGCCGCTTCGCGCGCTGCCTACAGCGAAAAACTATCGTTCCCCGATTATTACAAGCCGGCATTCGAGGCGGACGCGCTTTCCTCGATCGTCGCTTCGACCGCCGACGTAGCGAAGCGTTTCAATTACGACGTCGCCGCCATCGCGCAACGCGTCGGCGCAGCATCACCCGCACCAACTGCACCCTAACCTTTCGCCCGGAGGAGTATCGTGAGCGTTCGTGGCCTCGCTTTCGGATTTTGCGCGCTGCTCGCGACGAGCCTGGGCATCAGCGCGTGCGGCGGAGGGTCGAGCCCAGCCGGCGTCGTTCCGCCGCAAAACGTTCATCGCCACCACGGTTCGGGAAGCGCCTCGATCCAGCACGTCGTCTTGCTGATTCAAGAGAACCGCACGTTCAACAACTTATTCGCCGGCTTTCCGCGAGCGACGAGCTCGAAGACCGGGGTCGAGCTTACCCCGAATCCGAGCGGGACCGGCTACGTGCAACAAACGATCAAGCTGAAGAAAGTGCCGCTCACCGATCACGGGAACGTCACCCATCTTTACAAAGCGTTTTTGGTCGGTTGGGATAATGGCGCGATGGACTCGTTCAATCTCATCAAATACGTCACCAACGGAAAGTTCGAAGGAAAAGCTCCGTACCAATACGTGGACGCCAAGACGATCGTTCCGTATTGGACAATCGCTAAGCAATGGGGCCTCGCCGACGAGATGTTTCAGACCCAGGGCAGCGACAGCTTCGCCGCTCATCAGGATCTGATCCGCGGCGGCACCTGCATCTCCACTCAGTATACCTGCGAGAATCCGTCGGCATCTACGATCAGCTTGATCGATTCGCCGACGACTAGCGCGGCGTGGGGCTGCGATTCACGCCAAGGCGCCAAAACTGCAATCATAAACGGCGTCCTGCAAGTCACGCCATCCGGCGGACCGTTCCCCTGTTCCAACGACTTTGCGGATTACGGATCGGGCGGATATGCTACGTTGCGCGATCTCCTCGACAACAAATCCGTCTCATGGAAATATTACACGCCGGTTTGGAAGCCGAACACGCCGAGCGCGCTCTGGAACGCGTTCGACGTAATCGCCCCCGTGCGCTATGGATCGGAGTGGACCGACGGCCACATCTCATCTCCGGAAACGAATATCTTTAGCGACATCCAAAGCGGAGCGCTGCCCGCGATGTCGTGGGTGATTCCGAGCGCCGCGAACTCCGACCATCCCGGTTACAGTAACAAAGATACCGGACCGGCCTGGGTGGCGAGCGTCGTCAATGCCATCGGCCAGAGCCCGTATTGGAACTCTACCGCGGTCATCGTCGTCTGGGACGACTGGGGTGGTTTCTACGATCCGGTCGCACCACCGACGCCGCGCGACGACCAAGGCGGTCCCGGGTTTCGCGTCCCGATGCTCGTGATCTCACCGTACGTTCCCAAGGGCAGTGGAAGCCAAGGCGGATACGTCTCGCATACGGTTTACGAGTTCGGCAGCATCGTCCGCTTCATCGAAGATACGTTCGCTCTCGGACGGCTCGGAACGACGGACGCAACCAGCACGAGCATGGGCGACATGATCGACCTCAATCAATCGCCGCGTCCGTTTCAGACCATTCCGTCGAACTATACGCGCGAGTACTTCCTGCGTCAAAAGCCGTCGAACGTGCCGGTCGATACCGACTGATAAAGAACGCTGCGTCGCGCCGCGCCCCGATCGGTACGATCGCCGCGCACGTCAGCATTCTACTCATAATCCGGCGCTTGATACTCCCCGTAGTGATGCATGAAAAATCGCGGCGGATGCGGTGCCGCGATCTTCACGAACGGACGCGGCTTGCGCACGAAGTCGAAACAGTCGGCAGCCGGCGACGCGGCGCGCCGGTCCGCGTCGGCCATCCGGTCCAGGCCGAACAGATCCTCGGCGAACCGTAGCACGCTCGCAGTCTCGTACTGCACGTGCGAGACGTAGTTCCGCTTTGCATACGGAGAGATCATCAGCAGCGGCACGCGGAATCCGAGGCCGTCGTAAGCTTTATGCGGCGGCGGCACGTGATCGTAGAGACCGCCCCAATCGTCCCAGATGACGAAGATCGCGCTGGAATCCCAAAACCGGCTCTTACCGACCGTATTGACCAGTGCGGCGATCCACGACGGCCCGTAGCCGCCGTTGAGACAGGCGACGTGATCGGAATCCTCACAGACCGGTGTAATCCAGGTAAAGTTGGCGAGCCTGCCGCTGCGAACGTCGCTGATGAATTTCCAATTCGGCGAAATAACGTTCTTCCAACCCGGGCCGTACCGGATATGCCTGACGGCGATGAAGCTCGACCACTCGGCGCCCTCACCGCTCGACGGACTGCCGTATGAGCTTGCGTAAAATCGCCACGAAAGGTGCGCGGCGTCGAGCTCGTCGGCGAGGGTCGTATAGTCGAAGCACGGTGAGAAGTTTCGACCGGTGATGTGACGGTCGGGAGTAATTCGCGCTACCTTGTCGGCTTTGCCGCCGCCGCAACCCCACTCGCCCGTCGGAAGATCGACGGTGTGATCCGCCTGCGCGGCAACGACGTACTGGTGGGCGGTAAAGCTTTCGTCGAGCTGCGACTGAAACGTCTGGTCGGAAAGCACCCATTCGCGTGCCATATCGAAGTACGGTTTGGACTCCGAATGCGGGACGTAGACATATTGCGGATTTGGCGGGCCGCCGGACGACACTTCCTTGTCGAACGCGTCCATCCGGCAGTCGGTCCCGCGCAGTTTACGCGTCCCGTCGCATGCCGAAAACATCGCCTGCGCCGAATGGTCGATGATATATTGCCTTCCCAGGCTCACCGGCTGCAGCTCGATGGTTTGACCCTGCGAGTTCTTGCCGCTGGAAACCGTGTCGGCGCCCGGATAACCTTGAAACAAATTATCGAAGCTGCGATTCTCCTGCACGATGAAGATCACGTGATCGATCTTTCCTGCGCCCGTGCCGTTGAGGGCGTGCATGGCGATGTCGTTGCGCATATAGGGCAGAACGTCCGGCTGGCGGGCTGCAGAGCAGCCGCACAGCACGAGCGCCGTCAGTACTGCGGCAAACCGTTTCATTGATCGTCGGGAATCCTGGGATCGGGGGCCTGATTCAAAAAGAAGGCACTATCCTGCGGCGCCTGGATCGGGACGAACGGCCGCGGCTTCTGCGAAAAGTCCAAGCAATCGTGCGCCGGCGAAGTGGCGCGCCGATCGGCATCTGCCAGTTGCGGCAGCCCGAAGAGATCTTCGGCGAACCGCAGAACGCTCGCGGTTTCGTAGCGTGTATGCGAGACGTAATTCTGCTTCGCATACGGCGAGATCACGATCAGCGGTACGCGGAAGCCGTTGCCATCGAAATCTTTATAGGGCGGCGCCACTGGATCGTAGAGGCCGCCCCAATCGTCCCACTGCACGAAGATGACGGTCGAATCCCAGAATTTGCTTTTTCCGACCGCATTGACGATCGACGCAACCCACGACGGCCCGAATCCGCCGCCACAGGAAGGATGGTCGGAGTTCTTACAGAGCGGTGTAATCCACGTGAAGCTCGCGAGTTTCCCGCCGCGAACGTCGGACAAAAACCTTTTCTGCGGCATAATGACGTCGTTCTTCCAATCCGGTCCGCTGAAGATGTGCCGGATCGCTTGGTATCCCGACCAGAAGCCGCCGAGTGGCTTTAAGTACGAGCTCGTGTAGAAGCGCCACGGCAAACCCACGGCGTCGAGCTCGTCACCGAGCGTTTGATAGTCGAAACATGGCAGTTGGAAGTTCCCAAGCGAGCGCTGGAGGGTTATTCGTCGAACTTGGTCGGAACGTCCGCCGCTACAACCCCAATAATAACTTGGAACGTTGACGCTCGAGTGGGCCTGCGCTGCGATCACGTATTGGTGCGCGACGAAGCTTTCGTCGAGCTGTGACGCAAACATATCGTCGGCCAAAACCCATTCGTGCGCCATATCCCAGTACGGCTTGGACTCGGAGTGAGGAATATAGGCGAACTGGCCGTGGCGCGGGCCGCCGAACTGAGCCTCCAGGTCGAAGCCGTTCATGCGGCAATTCGTTCCCGGAATTGAGCCGGTGCCGTTGCAGGCCGCAAACATGCCGCTGGCCGAGTGGTCCATGTCGTAGTTGGTCTTCAGCGATATCGGTTGCAGCTTGATTTTGGTGCCTTTCGAGTCCTCACCGCTCGAAACGGTCTTCGCGCCGGGATAGCCTTCGAAGACGTCGTTGAAACTGCGATTCTCCTGAATGACGTACACCACGTGCAAAATCTTTCCGGCTCCGGTGGCATCGAGCGGTCGCAACGCGATGCCACCGCGTTCGTTTTGCGGCGGAATGGCCACGGAAGAGCAAGCCGCCAACGCAAGGAGCGTTCCCGCAGCGACGATCTTATTCATAGTCTGGCGCAAGGTAGTTCGCGCTGCGGTTCTGCATGAAAAACCTCGGCGGGTGCGGTGCCGCGATCTTCACGAACCGCCGCGGCTTTTGTGAAAAGTCGAAACAGTCGGCCGCAGGCGAAGCCGCACGCCGGTCGGCCGCCGCGAGTTGATCCAAGCCCCAGAGATCTTCGGCAAAGCGCACCACGCTCGCCGTCTCGTACTGCGCGTGAGAGACGTAATCGCGCTTGGCATACGGCGAGATTACCAGCAGCGGCACGCGGAATCCCAGACCGTCGTAGTCGGCAAACGGCGGTGCGACGTGATCGTACAGACCGCCCCAATCGTCCCACTGCACGAAAATCGCGGTCGAATCCCAGAACTTGCTCTTCCCGACGGTGTTGACGAGCGCCGCAACCCACGACGGCCCGTAGCCGCCGCCGCAGTTCATGTGATCGGAATCGTCGCAGACCGGAGTGATCCACGTGAAGTGCGCGAGCTTGCCGGCGCGAACGTCGGTGATGAACTTCCAGTTGGGCGTCACCACGTCGCGCTTCCAATCCGGTCCCTCGTAAATGTGTTTCACGGCCTGGTATCCCGACCATTCGTAGCCGGATCCTTTCGAGCCGTATCCGCCCGCGTAGAAACGCCACGACAATTTCGCCGCATCGAGTTCGTCGCCGAGCGTCGCGTAATCGAAACACGGGAAGACCTGTCGTCCCAGCGTGCGATCCTTCTTGATGGTTGGTACGACATCGCCGTTGCCGCCGCCGCAGCCCCACGCAAGGAACGGAATATTGACGGACGATCCCGCCTGCGCGGCGATGACGTACTGATGCGCGACGAAGCTCTCGTCGAGCTGTGATTGGAACATCTTATCGGCGAGCACCCACTCATGCGCCATATCGAAATACGGTTTCGTCTCTTGGCGCGGCACGTAGGCATACATCGGAAACTGCACGCCTTTCGGACCACCGCTATAGCCTTCGAGATTGAAGCCGTTCATGCGGCAATCGGTTCCGGGCAGCTTGCCCGTGCCGTTGCACGCCGTGAACATCGCCTGCCCCGAGTGATCCACGTCGTAGACCGCTCCAAGCCCGATGGGCGAGAGCGCGATCGTCCGGCCGCGCGAGTCTTTACCTTTCGAGACGGTGTCGGCGCCGGGATATCCCGCAAAGAGATCGTCGAAGCTGCGGTTCTCTTGAAGGATGTAGATGACGTGCGAGATCTTGCCTGCGCCGGTCGTCTTGAGCGCGTGAAGGGCGTTGGGGCTCTGCATGTACGGCAGCGGACCACCCTCGCCTGCGCCAATTGAACAAGCAGCGAGCGTCAGCGCCGCCGCAAGCACCGCAACCGCTTTCATTGTTCGTCGGGAATCCTGGGGTCCTCGGCCTGATTGAGAAAGAACGCTGCGCCCTCGGGCGACTTGATCGGCACAAAACGGCGCGGCTTCTGCGAAAAGTCGAGGCAATCGCCCGCCGGTGACTGCGCGCGAGTATCGGAGTCTGCAAGCTGTGCCAGACCGAAGAGATTTTCAGTGAATCGCAACACGCTCGCGGTTTCGTACTGTACGTGCGATACGTAGTTTTTCTTCGAATAGGGCGAGATCACGATAAGCGGCACGCGGAATCCCAGACCGTCGTAGTCCTCGAAGGGCGGCGGCACCGGGTCGTACATGCCGCCCCAATCATCCCACTGCACGAAAATGACGGTTGAATTCCAGAATTTGCTTTCGCCCACCGCGTTCACGACCGATGTGACCCACGAGGGGCCGTAGCCGCCGCCGCACGCGAGGTGATCGGAGTTAGGACAGAGAGGGGTAATCCACGTCATGCTTGCGAGCTTGCCCGCGCGAACGTCGGTAAGAAATTGTTTTTGCGGCGTAATGATGTCGGCCTTCCAGTCCGGTCCCCGAATGATATGCCGGACCGCTTGATATGCCGACCACAACCCGCTATACGGTTTGCGGAAGTGGCTCGTGTAAAACCGCCACTGTAAGCCGGCCTTATCGAACTCGTCGCCGAGCGTTTCATAATCGAAACACGGGCGCTGCACGCCGCCGTACATGCGAATCTTTGAGATGATCTCCACTTCGTTGGTTTTGCTGCCGCCGCATCCCCAGACTCCGAAGAACGGCACGTCCACGCTGGATTGCGCCTGGGCCGCAATAATGTATTGATGCGCGACGAAGCTCTCGTCGAGTTGCGAAGCGAACATGTTGTCGGCCAAAACCCATTCGTGCGCCATGTCCCAATACGGCTTCGATTCCGAATGCGGGACATAGCCGAACTGACCGTTAGGGCTGCCGTACACTCGCTCGAGATTGAACCCCGTCATCCGGCACTTCGTCCCCGGCAGCTTGCCGCGGCCGTTGCACGCTTGGAACATCGCGTGCGCGGAATGGTCGATTTCGTAGGTGGTCTTCAGTGAGATCGGCGCAAGCTGGATCGTCTTTCCGTACGAGTCTTTGGCGCTCGACGCGGTCGTCGCGCCCGGATAGCCTTCGAACATGTCGTTGAAGCTGCGATTCTCTTGGACGACCCAAACGACGTGTTTTATCTTGCCGGCGCCGGTCGCGTTCCGCGATTCTAACAATGCCGCGCCGGCGCGCGGCAACGTCGGCGCGGGGGCGCTCGAACACGCGACGAACGCCAGAACCGAAATAACGCCCAGAGCACGTCGAATCAACGGCTTCACCTCGGAGCAATCCCGCGCGTCCAAGCGCGTTCCTTCCGGCCCGAAGCAGCGGCGCAAGCGGCGGCTCGCTCGCACTGTGCCGGTGACGGACAAAAGTCGGCAAGCAGCAGGCCCCGTCCTCAGTCTTTCCTAAGTTATCCGGCCTTCCCAGACCGATCCCACAACGACAAAGGAGCTTTTGTGAACGGATCCTTGAAACTTGTGGCGCCGCTGCTCGCGGCGCTCGCAATCGCTGCCTGTAATGCAGGCGGCACTTCGAATATGCCGGCGGCGTCCGGCGTATCCTCAGGCGCTCCCTTAACCTATAAGGTGACCCCGGATTGGATGCTCAAGCACCAGGCCAAGGCGGCGTGTCCGCAAGTCACCGGTCAGCCGACCTGTCTAGCGCTGCAGGTCACGCACGGCGGCATCTCGCCGCTCTGCTCGCCGTCGTCGAGCTGCGGTTTTACGGCGCAGCAAATGGAAGCCGCGTATAACATCACCAGCGAACTCGGTGGCGGATCCGGCCAGAAGGTTGCCGTCATCGAGGCGGGCGACCTTGCCTCCGCGTCATCCGATCTCGCTCAGTACCGTTCGCAGTACGGACTCGGTACGGCGAGCTTCTTCAAGTACAACTCGAGTGGGCAGCAGTCCAACTACCCGCCGAGCTGCGGTAACTACGGCTGGTGCCTGGAGACCGATCTCGACATCGACATGGTCTCCGCGGCATGCCCGAACTGCACGATCTACTTGATGGAAGCTAAAGACAGCATCGCCGATTTCGAAGCAGCCGAAAAAGAAGCCGTCACGCTCGGCGCGACGACACTCAGCAACAGCTGGATCTGCTACGGCAGCTGGGATTGCGGCGATACCAACTTCCCGAACTACTTCAACACCTCGGGCATTGCGTATTTCGCATCCTCGGGTGATGCCAGCTACGACAACATCGGCGGTCCGTCGGTGCTCGACAGCGTCGTCGCCGTCGGCGGCACGCAGCTTGCAAAGAGCGGCTCGAACTACACCGAGTCGGTTTGGAACGGCGCGGGCGCAGGTTGCGCCAGCTCCAGCATCGTCGGCAGCCCCGGCGTTTCGAAGCCGTCGTGGCAGAGCGATCCGAGCTGCACCAGCCGTACCGACTCTGACGTATCCGCCGAAGCGGGATGCTCTCCGGGCGTAGCGGTCTACATCAGCAGCTACGGCGGCTGGACCGGCGTCTGCGGAACGAGCGTCGCCTCGCCGTGGCTCGCCGGCGTCACCGCGCTGAAGGGCAACTCCGCCAGCTTCAACGGCGGCGAACAGTTCTGGAAACTCAAGAAGAAAAAGCTCAAGAAGGAACTCCACGCGATCACGACCGGCAATGACGGCTCCTGCGGCGGCAGCTACCTCTGCACCGCCGGGACCGGGCAGTTCAAGACCTACTCCGGCCCGGGCGGCTGGGGCTCTCCGAACACGGACGCTGCCTTCTAGCAGTATTCCGCTCGGAAAATAAGGAGGCGGGCGCACGAAGCGCCCGCCTCTATCGTTTCTTAATCGAGGTATTCGCCCGCGCATCGGGAACCCCAGATTTCCCCCCGCGATATGAGGACAAAGGAGCACCTGTGAACGGAACTTTAAAGCTTGCCGCGCCGCTCGTTTTGGCGGTTGCGGTTTCGGCGTGCAACGCCGGCGGCTCGACGAGCTTGCCGGTGGGCGGCGGTCAATCCGCCGCTACGGGCGCCACAATGCCGCAATGGCAAATGACGCGTGACGCATCGCGCGCATGCAACGGACCGCGCACCGGCGGACAGATGCAGTGCGACGCACTGATCTTGAACCGCGGATTCGGCCCGATGGTCAATGGTTGGGCGCCCACGGACTTCCAAACCGCGTACAACCTACCGTCGTCGAGCAAAGGCGCGGGAGTGAAGGTCGCGATTGTGGACGCATTCGATAACCCGAACGTCGCCAGCGATCTCGCGGCGTACCGTACTCAGTTCAATTTGGGCACGGCGAAGTTTACCAAGTACAACCAGAAGGGTCAGAAAAAGAACTACCCGCAGGGTAACACCGGCTGGGGCGTCGAGATCGATCTCGACGTACAGATGGTTTCGGCGAGTTGTCCGAAGTGCACGATCTATTTGATCGAAGCCAACGACAACTACGGCAACAACCTGTATGCCGCCGAAAAGGAAGCCGTCAAACTCGGCGCGACGATCATCTCCAATAGTTGGGGCGGCGGTGCCGGCAGTGCGTCCGGCGGAGCCTTCTCGCAGAAGGGCATCACGTATCTCGCGAGCGCGGGCGACGGCGGCTACGGCATGCAGGACCCGGCCGATTACGACGACGTCCTCTCGATCGGCGGTACGCTCTTGCATAAAAACGGATCGGCGTACACCGAGTCGGTTTGGCCCGATAGCGGGGGCGGCTGCTCGGTCGTGACCAAGCCGTCGTGGCAGAACGATCCGAAGTGCTCGGAACGAACCGGCAACGACATCGCCGCGGTTGCCTATGGCGTCGCACTCTACGACACCTACGGCAACAACGGCTGGGGTGAAGTCGGCGGAACGAGCGTTTCGTCACCGCTTCTTGCCGGCGTCTTCGGCCTGGCCAACAACGCGCAGCAAGGTGGCAAGAACTTCTGGACGGCGTCTTCCAAGACGATCAAGAAGTACATGCACACCACGATCAGCGGTACGCTGAACGGATGCCCGTCGCAATACACGGGAACGTATATTTGCGATGGCGATACCGGCCAGTACAAGACGTACTCCAGCCCGGCGGGTTGGGGATCCCCCAACGGCATCGGCGCCTTCTAGGGATCAGGAACTCCTGATTTAGCGCATCTCGTTGTTGCCTCGGACCTCGTTTACCATAGTAAACTTCGGCCCTCGGCGCCTAGAGCTGCATCTAAATCGGAAGTTCCGTTTTCCTGGGATATTCAGACTCGTGGCGGCCATTGCAACTGCAATGGCCGCCGCTTGTTCCGGGGGTGCCGGCCGGACGACGCTGCCGCAGATACCGCACGGCTCGGCCAACCCGATCCGGCACGTCGTCTTCATCGTTCAGGAGAACCGTTCGTTCAATAACTTCTTTCTGGGATATCCCGGCGCCACTACGCAAAGTTTTGGTTACGACGATACAGGCCGGAAGAGGCGGCTGCACTCGGAACCGCTCGCGGTCGTTTGGGATATCGATCATTCCTCCAAGGCATTTTTTCTCGCATGTGACGGCAGAGGCCAGCCGCGCGGAACCCGCTGCAAGATGGACGGCTGGAACGCGGAACAAGTCGGCTTCAACGCACCCAAATACGCGGCGTATACGTACGTGCGACGCGGCGACGTCGCGCCGTACTGGCAGATGGCGCAAGAGTACGCACTCGCCGACCGCGCCTTCGCCTCGAATCTCGATGGCAGCTTCGTCGCGCACCAATATATCGTCGCAGCCTATGCAAGCGGCGCGGTCGATTTTCCGACGGCGCAATGGGGTTGCGAAGGCGGGGAAAACGACACCGTCCCCACGCTGCTGCACGACCGCAAATACGGCCCGACCATCCCCGCCTGCTTCGACAATGCGACGATCGCATCGGAAGCCGACGCGGCAGGCGTCAGCTGGCGTTTTTATGCCGACGTGCTCAACGGCACCGGCGGTTTTTGGTCGTCGTATCAGGCGGACCGACCGATCTTCCGCAGCGGCCGCTGGCAGACGAACGTCATCAGCCCGCCCGCGCAGTTCTTGACCGACGTTGCAAACGGCACGCTCGCCGATATCACGTGGATCACTCCCACGTGGACGACGTCGGACCACCCGGGCTTCGGGGCCGGCCAAGGACCGGCATGGGTGGCGAGCGTTGTAGACGCGATCGGAGCGAGCCCTTTTTGGAACTCCACGGCCATCTTCATCATGTGGGACGATTGGGGCGGTCTGTTCGACCCCGTCAAACCGGTCTACGAAGATTTCGACGGTCTCGGCTTTCGCGTGCCGTTGATCGTGCTCTCTCCGTATACGCCGCGCGGAGCGGTAACTCACAGGCAGTACGAAACCTCGAGCGTGCTGCGTTTCATCGAGAACGGCTTCGGGCTGGCGCCGCTTGCGCAAAGCGACGCGCGTGCCAACGATCCGGCACTTGACCCGAATCTCTTCGACTTCAACGCTTCCCCACGGCCTTTCCACAAGATACGCGGGGCACGTCCGTATACGTACTGGATGTCGATCCAACGTCGTTGGGGCCGGCAGCCGGCACCGCTTCGAGACTTCGGTGATTAGGCCGCTCGCGACGATCGCCGCGTTGCTCGCGCTCGCAGGGTGCGCGCATGTGCGCGACACGCTCGCTCCCGCCGGTGACACGATCCCGTTTGCGGCAACTCGCGCGGCGAGGACGCCGATCGAGCACGTCGTCTTCGTGATTCAAGAGAACCGCTCGTTCAACAATCTCTTCATGGGCTATCCCGGCGCCACGACGGCAAGCTACGGCTACGACACCCACGGCCACAAAATACGGTTGCTCCCGTACGCGCTTGCGATCACGTGGGATCTCGGCCACTCCGCCGCGTCGTTCATTTCCGCGTGCGACGGAACCGGAAACCTTCCGGGAACGAAGTGCAAAATGGACGGTTGGAACGGCGAAAACAATTCGCCGAACGCGCCGAAGAACGCGCCCTACTCATATGTCCGGCGCGCGGACGTCGCACCCTATTGGGATATCGCCGGACAATACGTGCTCGCCGACCGCATCTTTGCATCGAACCTGGACGGCAGCTTCATCGCGCACCAGTATCTCGTCGCAGCCTACGCAAGCCGCGGCGTCGATTATCCGTACGGCTCATGGGGATGCGAAGGCGGCAAGACCGATACGGTTCCGACGTTGCGGAACGACCGAACCCTGGGCAATCCTATTACGGCCTGCTTCGACAATCCGACGATCGCGAGCGAAGCCGACGCGGCGGACGTGAGCTGGCGATTCTACGCGGGCGACATCTCCGGCGATGGGGGGCTCTGGTCGTCCTACCAAGCCGACCGCGCCATCTACAATGGAAAGGACTGGAGCACCGACGTGATCAACCCGCCGGCCCAGTTTTTGAAGGACGTCGGCAACGGCAAGCTCGCGAACATCACGTGGATCACGCCCACCTGGAGCACGTCCGATCATCCGTCGGGCGACGCGACCGACGGCCCTGCGTGGGTTGCAAGCGTGGTGAACGCCGTCGGCACGAGCAAGTTCTGGAACTCGACGGCAATCTTCATCATGTGGGACGATTGGGGCGGCTTCTTCGATCCGGTCAAGCCGATATTCCGAGATTACGACGGTCTCGGATTCCGCGTACCCCTCTTAATCGTATCGCCGTACGCAAAGCGTGGCTCGGTAACGCACGTGCAGTACGAGACGGCGAGCGTACTGCGATTTATCGAGGACAACTTCGGTTTGCCGGCGCTTGCCAAGAGCGACGCGCGCTCGAACGATCCGGCGGCGGATTCGGCGGCATTCGACTACCATCAGCCGCCGCGCAAGTTCAAAAAAATTCCGGGCGCGTTATCCGAATCGTATTGGATGCACGTACAGCGCGCGCAAGAGCGGCGAAAGCGGCCGGTGACGGCCCTTGGAGACGATTGAGAGGCCCGGCATACGCCGGGCCTCTCGAGTTTCGCTTCGTGCGGTTTCGAACTAGCCGCCGATGAGACCGATTGCGCCGGTGATGCAGCTTCCGGACGGATATCCGCAAGCCGAAATGTTCTCGGCGTAAATGACCTTACCGTTGCTGTTCTTGATCTTCTTGACCGTGAGCGTGTTAGTCGTCGGGTTGCCGGGGTTCGGCGACCACGAGACTTTGATCTTCTTGTACTTCTTGCCGGTCTTGGCGCTGACGACCGTTCCGGACCACGTGTAGTTGCCGACGAGGCCCGAGGTGCAGTTACCCGACGACGAGATGCAGATCCCGATCGTATTGGCGCCCTTGTACAGGGTTACGCAGGTGAAGTACTGAGAGGGGCACGACGCGAGATGTTGCACGCCATACGCGACGAGCTGAACTTGGTGCCGGCCCATCGGCGCAGTAGACGAGCCGCCGGACAGCGACTGAGAGCCGCCGGACGTCGAACATCCGCCAAGTGCCAAACTTGCTGCGAGCAC
>JAFAOZ010000294.1 GCA_019247395.1 Vulcanimicrobiota bacterium
ACGATCGCAAATCGCAGACGCTGCGCCGGCGACGGAAGCGGTCGCGCCTCGCGCCCTGCCATCAAATCGGCGATTTGCGAGATGAGCCACGGATTCCCCAAGGTCGCTCGGCCCAGCATGATCGCGTCCACGCCGCTTTCCCGCATGCGCCGCATCGCGAGATGCGCGTCGTCGAGGTCTCCGTTGCCGATCACGGGGATATCGATCGCATCTTTGAGCCGGGCGATATGCTCCCAGTCGGCGCTGCCGCGGTAGAACTGTTTTGCCGTACGTGCGTGAAGGGTCACCGCCTGCACGCCGGCACGCTGCGCGCGTCGCGCAACGTCGACGTAGACGAGTGCGTCCTCGCTCCATCCCAGCCGCATCTTCATCGTCACGGGAACGTCGACGGCTGCGACAACGGCGCACATGATCTCTTCGCAGCGTGCGGGATCGCGCAGGCATGCGGAGCCGCCGTTCGTTTTCGTCACCTTCGGCGCGGGGCAGCCGAAGTTGATGTCGACGATATCCGCGCCGCACTCGCGCACGACGCGAGCGGCCAGCGCCATGGTCGACGGATCGTCGCCCCACAGCTGCGTGGAAACCGGCTTCTCGAGCCCATGCTGATCGATCATCTCCATCGTCCGCCGGCTTCCATACTTGAGCGCATTCGAGGAGACGAATTCGGTCACCGTGAGGCCGAGCCCGAAGGGCCGATAGAGCGCGCGCATCGTCCGGTTCGTCACGCCGGACATGGGAGCGAGAACTAGAGGCGGCCAGATCTCGATCGAGCCGATTTTCAAGGGTGCGCAACGCATAGATTCTGACACTAGCATTTTCGTGCGAAGAGCTCCAACCCCACCAAGCTCAAGTGCGCGTCGACCGCGTCCACGACGGGCGTCTGCTTGGCAACGATTTCGGCGAGACCGCCGGTCGCCACTACCTTTGCGTCGACGCCCATCTCGCGACGCATTCGCCCGACGATCGCTTCGGTTTGGCCCGCAAAGCCATAGACGATTCCGCTCTGAAGCGCGTCGGTGGTATTGCGTCCGATCGCATGGGCAGGCGCCTGAAGCGCGATCTGCGGCAGCTTTGCGGTCTTTCCGATGAGTGCGGAGATCGAGACGATGATCCCCGGCGCGATCGCGACACCGAGGTAACGAGCGTCGTCGGAGATTGCGATAAAGACCGTCGCGGTTCCAAAGCTGACGACGATGAGCGGTGCGCCGAAGCGATGTACTCCGCCGACTGCCGCCGCGACGAGATCGGCGCCGACTTCCGACGGCGTTTCGGTCGCGATCGTCATCAAGTCCTGGCTCTCGGGCTTCAAGAAACGCGGAGTTGCGCCGAAGAAACGTTCGCATGCCGTTTCGAGCACCGGGTCGAGCGGCGGAACGACGCTGGCAATCGCCACCGCGTCAATCGCATCGACGCCGATGTTGCTCGTCGCGAAGAGCTGCGTGAAGAAGACGCCGTATTCGTCGGGCGTGCGGCGCAGCTCGGTCGTCACGCGCCACGTCTGCTTGAGATCCTCGCCTTCGAAGCAGCCGAGTTTCGTTTCGGTGTTGCCGACGTCGATCGTTAGGAGCATTTCATCAACTCTTCGATTGCATCGAGCAGCCGCGCCGCGAGCTCCTCTTTGCGCGCGGTTCCGAGTTCGCGCCGTCCCTCCTCACCCCAGAGCAGCACGAGCGAATTTTCGCCGGTACCAAATCCGCGCTCGCCGCTCACGTCGTTGACCGCGATTGCATCGAGATGCTTGCGCCGCAGTTTCTCTCGCGCGCGCACTTCGTGATCGTCGGTCTCGGCGGCGAACCCAACCAGGAACGAGGAGTTTTTACGCTCCCCGAGCGCGGCCAAAACGTCCGGATTCGGCGCCAGCTGCACGTCGATGCCTTCGCCGCTCTTGTGCAGCTTCGATGCCGACGCGTGCGCCGGGCGCCAATCCGCGACGGCAGCGGTCGCGATGATGAGATCGGCACCCGCTGCATGCGCGAGCGCAGCGTCGTAGAGCTGTTGCGCCGTCGTTACGTGCACGACGTCTACGCCGGCCGGCGCGTCGAGCAGTGTGGGACCGAGCAGCAGTGAGACGGCGGCGCCGCGACGCGCCGCTTCCCCCGCCAGTGCAATCGCCGTCGCGCCGGTCGATGCATTGCTCAAAAAGCGCACCGGATCGAACGGCTCGCGCGTCGGGCCGCCGGTAATCGCGACGCGTTTGTCGCGCAGACTTTGCCTGCGGACCAACGCGCGTTCCAGCGCTTCGACGAGCCGATCCTCCGCCGCCAAACGACCCATGCCGCGCTCGCGTTCGGCGAGAAATCCGCGCTCGGGATCGACGAACTCGTACCCTCGTCCGCGTAACGCCGCGATATTCTCTTGCGTCACAGGATCCGCGTACATCGCATCGTTCATCGCCGGCGCGATGAGGCGCGATACGCGCGCAGCAAGCATCGCGGTCGTGAGCAGATCGTCGGCGACGCCCGCCGCGAGCTTTGCGATGAGATTTGCCGTGGCCGGCGCAACCATCGCAACGTCCGCTTCGCGAATGAGACGAATATGCGGAATCCGCTCGGGCGCATCCCAGAGCGATCCATAGACGGGGCGCGCGGTGAGCGACGAAAACGTCAACGGCGTGATGAAGCGCTCCGCCTCCGCCGTCATGACGACGTCCACGATTGCACCGCGCTGCACCAGCGTACTGGTCAGCGCAGCTGCCTTATAGGCGGCGATGCCGCCGCTCACGCCCAGAAATACGCGCGCGCCGTTCATTGTAAAATCCAGAGATTGTCGATGAGCCGCGTCGTGCCGAAGCGCGCTGCGCCGATGACGAACGCGGGCGGAACGAGCCGCTCCGCCGGCGCGAACGTGTTGCCGTCGACGACGTCGAGATACTCGAGCTGTGCGGTTGCGCTAAGCACCGCGCTACCGGCGGCAATCGCGTCGCTCTTCTTTCGGCCGCCTTGCAGCGCATCGCGCACGGTCACGAGCGCCGCGTGCAGCGTCGGCGCCTGCGCGCGCAGCTGCGCGTCCAGGTACGCGTTTCGGCTTGACAGCGCCAAGCCGTCGGGTTCGCGCACGGTCGGGACGATTTCGATCTCGACCGGAAAGTTCAAGTCAGCGACCAGCCGGCGAAGAACTATCGCTTGTTGCGCATCCTTTTGACCGAGGAAGAGCGCGTCCGGCAGCACGATGTTGAGCAGCTTTGCGATCACCGTCGCGACCCCGCGAAAGTGTCCCGGGCGAATCGCCCCTTCGAACGTCGTTGCGATCGCGCCAACGTCGACCGTCGTCGCGAAGCCCTCGGGATACATCCGTTCGGCGTCCGGCGCGAAGACCACGTCGACTCCGGCCTCTTGTAGCTTTTGCCGATCGCGCTCCGGATCGCGCGGGTAGGTAGCCAGATCTTCGGAGGCTCCGAACTGCAGCGGGTTGACGAAAATCGACGCGACGACGGTGGCGCTGCGCTCGCGCGCCCGCCGCACGAGTGCGAGATGGCCTGCGTGCAGCGCCCCCATCGTCGGGACGAATCCCAGCGGCCGGGGCGCATCCGCGAAGAGCTCGCGGGCGCGCGCAATACTCTCCGCGACGTGCACGGCCGGCTCTCGCTAGCGTCCTGAAACCACTATGCGCGCGTCACGCGCAGAATAGTGCGGCCGACGACGAACGGAACGCCGAACGGCAACGCCACCTCGCCCACGACGGGTTGACCGCCCAGCCGCGTTCCGTTGCGGCTGCGCAGATCGACCAGTCGCATCGCTCCGCCGTCGATCTGGAGGCGAGCGTGCCGGCGCGACACGTACCGGTCCAGC
>JAFAOZ010000143.1 GCA_019247395.1 Vulcanimicrobiota bacterium
ATCAAATCACTGCATGGATGCGACGCCCTCGCGCTCGACGGCTCCGACATTGTTTGGGCTGCGGCGATGGTCGCTAACGACAACCCCGTCATCGACGCCAGCGGACAGCTCATCGACGACATCAAGGGTAAGCCGTTCAGCCAACCGTGGGGGCAAGTATTCGCGCAGCCCACCTCAGATTCGCCCGCGTTCTATGAGACTAACGCCGGTAACGGCACCGTGGTTCGCATTAATCTGGGTTCCGCATTCACCTACGACGTCATCGCGACGGGCTTTCCAGTCAACCACGGAAAGCCTGGGACCGCGCTCGCGCCGTCAGGGCTTGCGTACGACGCCTCTATCGACACGCTCTACTTTGCAGATGGTGACAACAACAGCGTCGTCGCATTCAAGAACGTGTCGTCCATTCCGAAAAATGGCATCAAAGCAATCGACGACGGCATGAAGTTCACTGGCTCCGCAGCGGCTGATGCACGAATCGTCTACGCGGGCAGTCCGCTCAATGGGCCCATCAGCACGGCGCTGCTGCCGACCGGCAACCTCGTGGTCGGGAACACGCTCGACCCGACCGGCAAGAACCTGCTCATCGAGTTGTCCGCCGCCGGTAAAGTGCTCGACGTGCGCAACGTCGACAAGGGCGCCGCCGGTGCGATCTTTGGAATCGTCGCAACCGGCACGACGGCGTCAAATACGAAGGTTTACTTCAACGATGACAACGCCAACAACGTTCAGGTCCTGGAACCCTAGTTCGACGGCGCGGAAGCCGGCTGCGGCGTTGCTTCGGTCGTCCCAAGCAGGCGATTGAAGAACCCGCGGTAGCGCTGAAGCGCGATGCGCAGTTCCTCGGTGTCGGGCTGCTCGTCGCGATTCCACTGGCTCTCGAGGCTGGCGCGCTCGTCGGTAAAACGTTGCGTCAATTCGTTGACGATCTCCGCAACCATCGCATGAGCCTCTTTGACCGAGGCGCGGGGATCGTCGACGAACTCGGCTTGGATGTCCGCCCAGCGCCCTCGCAAATCGTCCATGCGATCGTTGGGAAGAAACGCGGAATCATCGCGTGTATTCATGATCTGGCCCTTTCCCTGTTCTCGACGAGCTCTTCGAAGAGCGTGCGATAGTGCAGCATTGCTTGGCGAAGATCTTCGGTCTGTGCGTCGCCGCGTTCGCTGCGCAGCGAAATCGCGTGAGCGATTCGATAATCGTCGAGAACGCCCGCATGATCGGTCGAAAGATCGGCAGCGCGTTGTTCGAAATCGGCCAGCGGATAGCCGCGGTCGCGCATAACGTTAGAGATCAGTGCGTCGGCCTCGGCTAAGGCCTCCTTAGGTTGATCGACGAAGCGTGCCTGAACGGCGCGCCATTCCTCCGCGTAACGCTCGCGCGCTCCGGGCGGAAGCTCTTGTAGACGGAATTTTTTGACACGCTCTTCGCGACGCGCAAGCTCGCGCTCGGCTTCGGCACGGTCGCCCCGAGCACGAGCAACCCGCTCGTACTCAGGCCCGAAGCGGCGGCGTAAACGTTCCGACTGTGCGCGGCGAGCCACCATAATCGCGACCACGATCACGATTGCGATGACGACGATCGCGCCAATGACGTAGTAGAGGGTCGGGTCGGTCGTGCTCATGCACGGCTTCTACCCTGCCCTACCCGAGCGGCGAAACCTCGCCGCTCGGTTTTCATCAGCGCCTAACTCTTGACGTTGGCGATCGAGATCATCGTTTTACTGCCCTGCACGGTGATCGTCACGGACTTCTGGCCGCTGCTCGGGTCGCCGAGGATGAAGACGGCGCTCTGCACCGGCGCGGTCATATGCGACTTCTCGGCGCCCGCGGGCATGTGCTGTTGGTACCACGTGTAGACTTTATCGAATGAATCGTCGGTCGTCATTACTGTGCCCGAGGCGGTTGTGCCCATGTTGGAACCGCTTCCCGACGCTTGCGTCGTCGCACCTGGGTAAGACGGAATGTCGCCTGCTGCCTGGGTCGCGCCCGCCGCGGGTGCGGCCGAGCCATTGTCCGCAGGTGCCGCGGAGGTTGCGGCTGCGTTCGTGTCGCTGGAGGTCGTTGATGTGTTCGAGGACGTTTTGCTCGTGCAAGCCGGCAACGCGATTGCGACGGCTATAGCAAGCGAAATGGTCAAAAAACGCATGTAGCTCTCCTGTTGTGAAGCGTGGCAATTAGTAAAAGCATAGCATCGGCGCCCCCGACGAGCGGACGCTCGGCCAGTTCGAGGTAGCACATCGCGTGCCAGTAATCCTGGCGCACCGGGACGGTCGTTTTAGCACTCGGTCGCGCAGACTGCTCAAAAGTGGCGTATGATTGACACGACCCGGGACGCAAGATTCCGTATGTTGCTTGAAATGCCGGCGGTGCCGTTTGCGCGCCACGGTTTGGTGTCAAGCTTGAGCGCGCCGAGTTGTTTTTCGATTTCGCCAAGGATCTCGATGCTCGATTCTCTCGGCAAACCGTCCGCGCCCAGATGGCTGAGGACGTAGCCGAGATCGAATGATTCGGCAACGACGGGGCCGTAGACAATTTCAAGGACGCTATGAAGTGCGGGCTTCTCAAGCCTCACGTCGGCGGCGCTGCTGCTAAGCACCTTCAGACGCACCGCCGCGGTTTTGAAAATCGACTGCTTGGGTGAGGACGGCAGCCCGTCGCGGCGTCGATCGAAGTAAAACCCCAAGAGGAGCGCGTCGCCGATGCGATCCCGGTCCAACGCTCCGGTGAGCTCGAGCTTTTTCTCAAGCGAGTTGGAGTGCGCGCGCGCCTCGCGCAACTCGGTTTGTAACGCGCGGTACTGTTCAAAGTCGAGCCGGCGTTCTTCCTGATGTCGCGCGAACTCGGTTTCACGTTCGCGGCGCATTCGCCAGAGGGCCGGCCCCGTGCGGTAA
>JAFAOZ010000147.1 GCA_019247395.1 Vulcanimicrobiota bacterium
CCGTATTCAAATAACGCGACGGTCTACAAGCGCAAGGGAAGCTCCCTGCGGCGTCAGCAGACGCTCAGCACCGGGCTAGCGGCCCCGCAAGGATCCAAAGCGACTCCGCGCGGCCAGTGGTACCTTACTAACGCCGGCGATTCCAACGTGCTGATTTATAAGACGACGAAAAGCGGACCGAAGCCCGTCGGTACGCTGAATGACGCCGGTGAGGTTCCCGTGAACGTTGACGTCACCGCCGACGAAACGCTCGTCGCAGTTTCCAATTTGACGAGCGCCGGCAGCGGCACGGGAAGCGTAAGCGTGTTTACCAACGGCGCGTCGCAGCCCTCACGAACGCTGACCTACGGCAGCGATCTTCTGCTCGGTCAAGGCGTCGCGATCGATCGTAATGGGAATTGCTTTTGGAGCTTCGACGACAAGAGCGTTCCGAGCGCGCCCGGCTCGATCGTCGAATTCGCGGGGTGCAACGGAAGCGGAACCTTAGTGCTATCGGGCATCACCAGCGCCGGCGGAATGACGTTCGATCGTAACGGCAATTTGTACTACGTCGACGAAGCGAGCGGCATTTACAAATGCCAAGGCACCGCTCGATGCACGCTCTTTGCGAGCGGGTTCGGCTTGCCGGTCAATATGAATTTCGACGCAGGAGAAAAGCATTTGTGGGTTGCCGATGCGACCGGCGCAATTTACGCCGTCAATCCGCAGTCCGGCCAACTGGAAAGCGAGACGATTTCGATCGACGGTGACCCCTACGGAATAGCGCCGGCACCCGGAGATTAGTTGAACGCGACGGCCGGCTCCGATCTCGCCGGCCTTCTCAAACGTTTACGCATGCAGGCCGGCCTCTCGCAGCAGATGCTCGCGGACCGCGCCCTCATCAGCCCGCAAGCGATTTCAGCGCTCGAACGCGGCAGCCGCAAGGTGCCCTACCGCTATACGCTCGATCGTATCGCGGAGGCGCTCTCACTCTCCGAAAAGGCGCGAGCGGAGCTCGAGCAGGCGGCGCAGCGCGCACGTGGTTTCCGAATCGAAGAGTCGATGCCGGTTCCGGCGCACAATTTGCCGCGTCAGATTGCGCCTCTCTTCGGCCGCGCGCAGGTCGTTGCGGAAATTGTCCAGCTGATCTCGCAATCGCCGCTCGTGAGCGTCGTCGGGACCGGCGGCGCCGGGAAAACGCGCGTGGCCGTGGCTGCCGGCAACGCGCTGCTCAACAACTTTGCCGACGGCGTCTGGTTCGTGGACCTCGCTCCGATCGCGGATCCGAACCTCGTGCCGTACGCGCTGGCAGCGGCGCTACGCGTGCAAGAATCGCCGAAACGCCCGCTCTTGGAAACCGTGACCGGCTACCTCTCGGGAAAACGCGTTTTGATCGTTTTGGACAACTGCGAGCATGTGATCTCGGGCGTCCGTGGGGTCGTCGAATCGCTGCTGAGCAGTTGTCCCGATGCCGCAATGCTCGCGACGAGCCGCGAGGCGCTGCGGTTGCCTGCGGAGCGCGCTTATCGCATCCCGCCGTTGGAGTTCCCGCCGCGCGGACGCCCTTCGCCCGAAGAGGCGCTGCGCTACGGCGCGGTCGAGCTCTTCGCCGATCGTATGCGCGCAGTGGACTCGCGAGCCGCCGTAACGCGCGATAACGTCGAGGCGATTGTCGAGATTTGCCGCAGGCTCGACGGCTTACCATTGGCATTGGAGCTCGCGGCGGCGCGCACCGCGACGCTTTCACCAAGTCAGATTTGCGAGCGTCTGGATCGCTCGTTCGAGATTCTTGCGGGCACGGAGGGCGTGAGCCTTCCCCGCCATCAGACGATGCGAGCCGTGATTGATTGGAGTTACCAGCTTCTGTCTTCGCAAGCGCGCACGCTTTTCAGCCGCCTCGCGATTTTCGCGGGCGGATTCTCTCTGGAATCGGCGAGCGCGGTGTGTTGCGACGAAATCCTTCCTGCCGTTGACACTTTCGAGCTGCTTTCGTCACTCGTCGCGCAGTCGCTCGTCATGGTGGATTTCGAACGCGGCGCCGCGCGGTATCATTTGCCCGAGCCGACGCGGCAGTATGCATCGGAAACGCTGGACGAACGCGGGCGTGCTTCGATTGCACAACGCCACGCGCTGGCGTTCTTGCGTCTTGCCGAGCGCCTCGATCGCGATTGGTACGACGCTCCCGAGCGACTCTGGTTCCGCGACGCGGAGGCGGAAGTCGATAACTTTCGCGCGGCGCTAACCTGGACGCTCGCCGACGGCTTCGATTTGCCGTCCGGCCGGATTCTGGCCGCGGCGCTTGCGCGCGTCTGGTACGCCATCGGCCCGGTTGAGGGACGGCGATGGGTTCGTCTCGCCGGTGAGAGCTGCAACGATGAGACGCCGCGCGCCGTGCTGGCGCGCCTGTTCATCGCCGAGGCGCTGCTCTGCGGTGCGCTTGGAGAGTACCGCGCGTGTCTTACGGCGGCGCAACAAGCATTGCAGCTTGACGAAGATCTCGACGAACTGCAGCGAGCGCGCGCGAAACAGGCTGCAGGAAGAGCGCTCGGTGCGCTCGGTCACGCGGCGGAAGGTCAGAGACTGCTCGAAGAGGCGCTTGCGATCGCGCAACGGCTCGAAAACCGGCGGATGCAAGCGCTCGTGCTCGGCGATCTGGGCACGGCGCGTTCGCGGTGTGGAGATATCGCCGGCGCTCGCCAATTTTATGCCGACGCGCTCGCGCATTACGAAGCGCTCAATCTCGAACGGCCCGCTGCGTCAATCGCGGGGAACTTGGCTGAGGTCGAGTTCGCGGCCGGCAATGCCGCCGCGGCACTGCGCCTCGCCGAGGAAGCACGGGCCGGACATGAATCGACGCAGAACCGCCGCTCGGCGGGGAACGACCTCTGCAATATGACGGCGTATCTCATCGCGCTGGACTGCTTCGACGATGCCCGGGCCTATGGGGCCGAGGCGCTTGCCGTTCTGCGTGAAGTAAAGCAGACGGTGCTCACCGCCTATGCACTTCAGCATTTGGCGGCAGTCTCGGCATTGCGGCCCGATTGCCGTCAACCCGACGGCGAAGCCGACGCAAAAAAGGCCGCGATGCTGCTGGGATTCGTGGATGCATGGCTTGCATCGCTGCAAGCGCAACGCGAATATACCGAACGTCAAGAGTACCAGCGCGTCGTCGAGGCGCTGCGGGGCGTCTTTGGGGAGCGGCTGCCGGCGCTTATGGCGCTGGGCGCCAAGTGGGACGAAGAGGTCGCCATCAGCACAGCGCTCGAGCTCTGACCGCCTGGGCCACTCACAGTCAGACCACTTTTCGCTCAGGTGGCCGTCGACTTTGTAGCGCACCCGGATACCCTGAAAGAAGATGACCATCATCCAAGAAGAGCGCCGCGACGGCCTCGTAAACGCAGCAACGTTTCGTGATTTTACGACCGTAATCGGGCTGGTTTTCGCCGGCTTCGTGTTGGGGCTGTTTTTCCTTGGAAGAACTTGCGACTGCGCTGTGCAGCATCAAAAAGCAACGATTCCAAAAGCGACAGCCGCCGTTCACCAATATCGACATACGCCATACGCAGCTCCAGAGTACTAAGTGAGACCATGCTCGAGGTATACATTGAACGAACCGCATGCGAACGAAGATCTGCTCGAAGCCAGGCAGAGCTATTTCGAGAAATACGATTTTCCCCTATTTAGTCACATCGACTTTCGCGTGAGCGATGCGCAGGTAGTCCGGCCTTTTTATGACGCGCTCATGGGGCTGTTCGGTACCGAGCCGACGACGGTACGTACCGCTCGCTACGGATATACTCGGCGCTACGGATCCGTCCGTGCAGACTTTTTCAATGTATACGAAGACCCACAGGCGCGTCCGACGGCAACGCGTATCGCGCTTGCGGCGCCAAGTAGAGCATTTGTAGACGAAGTCGCTCGCGTCGTTCGCGAACACGGCGCGCGTGAAGTCGACGGACCGGCACTTCTCGAACAGGCGCACCCGACGTTCTACGCCGTTTATTTCGAAGACCCGTTGGGCAACCGCTTCGAAGTCTGCCACCATCGGATGGATAAATGAAAAGCGCAAGTTCCTATCACCATAGGAGAGGACGTATGATCAGAACCGCTATTTTATCCGTATGTCTCGTCGTAACTTGGTCGTTTGTGCTTACGCCTCATGCACGTGCACAGAGTGCGCCCATCCAGGATGTGCCCCAGTATACCAACGGTCCCGTTACTGAGGAAGACTACATCGAAGTTGAGTACG
>JAFAOZ010000150.1 GCA_019247395.1 Vulcanimicrobiota bacterium
GGGTGCGGCCGGATGGCAGCTTGAGTCGGATGCGCGGAGTGCCGACACGGTCGTGATCAACACCTGTGCGTTCATCGACCCTGCCAAGGAAGAATCGACGCACGTCATCTTGGAGCACGCCGCGCAAAAGCGGCGCGGACAGCAGCTCATCGTCGCCGGCTGTCTGGCCCAGCGCTACGGCGAACAGCTGCAAAGCCTCATCCCCGAAGTCGACGGCGTCGTCGGCACGGGGGCGTATGCCGGAATCGTCGAGCTGCTCGACGACGTCGAGGCCGGGCGCCGGCCCGTGCGGCTCGAGTTGCAAGCCGAACCCGAGCACGATTTCTTACCGCGGCTGATTACGACGCCGCGTGCGACGGCATATCTGAAGATCGCGGAAGGTTGCGATCATCCGTGTACCTTCTGCATCATCCCCGCACTGCGCGGCGCTTTCCGCAGCCGCAGCATGGAATCGATTTGCGCCGAAGCGCGCGCGCTGGTCGCAAGCGGCGCCAAGGAACTCATTTTGATCGCGCAAGACACATCCATGTGGGGACGCGACCGCGGCGTGCGTCGCGGCGGCCTTGCATCGTTGCTCGAGCGTCTGCACGAGATCGACGGCCTCGAATGGATCCGGTTACTCTACCTCTACCCCGCGACGGTCGATAGCGAACTCATCGATGCAATTGCACGGCTGCCGAAGGTTTGCAAATACATGGACATGCCGCTGCAGCACGCGCATCCGGAAGTGTTGCGCGCGATGCGCCGGCCTTCGAACGGCGAGCGCTATTTGGAGATCGTCGATGAGTTTCGCTCGCGCGTTCCCGGCATTACGATGCGCTCGACGTTCATCGTCGGTTTCCCTGGCGAACGTGACGAGCACGTGGAGTATCTCGAGCGATGGATCGAGCGCGCGCAGCTCGATCGGGTAGGCTTCTTTGAATATAGCGCGGAGGAAGGGACGCCTGCCGCACAACTTCCGCATCGCAACGGCGTGCGCCGGCGTCGCGAGCGCCTCATCCGCTTGCGTGAGGCCGCGCGGCTTGCATCGGAGCGAGCCCGCGCGCAGCGCTGCGGGCAAACGGTTCGCGTGCTGGTCGAAGAGTCGCGTTATCTGCGCGAGCGCGACCCGCTTCGGCGCCGCCTCGACAGCTCGCGAGCATGGTTCGGACGCTCGGAAGGTGAAGCGCCGGGTGTCGATGGAGGCATCTACTTCACGGGCGACGCCGCGGTCGGTGAGTTCGCCCGGGTACGGCTCGATGGCCATGGGTCGTTCGAGTTCTTCGGTAAAACAGCATGATTAAAAAGTTCGCGATCGCTGCAGCAATTGTGTTGGTCGGCATTGGGTCGGCGATGGCGGGATACGCCATCGTCGAGCACCGCAATCCCGTGACGGCGATCGAGCAAGTCCTCGTGCCGACGCCCTCGCAAGTCTTCGGCAAACAGAACCTGCTCGTGCTGGTCGAGGGGCTCGACTACGATTACAATTCCAAAGACGAAGAGTTCTCGACGAATTCGCGCAGCGACGTCATCTGGACCGTCAACCTCGACTTTGCAAACAAGCGCATCTACGAGCTTTCGATTCCGCGCGACATGATCGCGACGATGCCCAACGGCTCGCAGGCGAAGATTAACGAAGCGCAATCGGAAGGCGGCGTCAAAGAAGCCAAGAGCGTCATCTCGCAGTGGCTGGGCATACCCGGCTTCGATCGCTATGTGATTCTGCGTATCGACGCAACCAAGGCCTTCATCGAAGCGATCGGCGGCATCGACATCGCAGTCAAATCGTCGGACTGTCTGCGGTATAAGACCGGCTGCACCGGCGAGCGCATGGACTACGACGACACGTGGGGCCATCTCCACATTCATCTCAAAGAAGGCTATCAGCATCTCAACGGCGAGCAGGCCGTGGGCTACATGCGCTATCGCGAGGATTGGTGCAGCGATCCCTGCCGGATCATGCGCCAGCAGCAAGTGCTGCATGCGCTCGCCGATAAGCTCAAAGGCGACCGCATGAACACGGTGCTCCACATGGCCGATCTGCTGGCCGTCTTCCGCAAGTACGTGCAGACCGACTTTAGCGATTCCGAGCTGCTCTCGCTCGCGACGTTCTACCAGGGAATTGCCGGAACCGGAATCGTCAGCAATCAGGTTCCGTATACGTCGAACATCAATCTGCCCGGCTACGGCGATTCGCTGGTACCCGATCAGGATGCACGCGCGCATCTCGTCGCGACGATGCTCGTCGCCCCGCCGACGGCCCTGCCGTCTCCCGATGCACTAGCGCTCGCGGCGATTCCGCCGTCAACGCTGCGCGTAGACGTCAAGAACGGCAGCGGCGTCACCGGAGCGGCCGGCCGCGTGGCAGAACTGCTGCGCAAGCAGGGCTTCAGCATCGGCGCGATCGGCGACGCGGATCGCTCCGACTATCCGTCGACGGAGATTCACGAGCACTCGAACGTCACGTTTGCCGGCGCGCGTGTGCGCGAGGCGCTGCCGCGAACGCTGCACGAAGCGGAGATCGTCTCCGAGCCCAGCGCGAGCGCATCACCGAGTGCAAGCCCGACGCCCGGCAGCGACGTGACCGTCATCGTGGGTACCGATTTTACGAAAAGCTCGCTCGTGCAAGGCCATACGTAACGTGCGGTG
>JAFAOZ010000277.1 GCA_019247395.1 Vulcanimicrobiota bacterium
AGTCTAGCGAGCCGGGGCCGCGCCGGGACGTGCGAAGAAGGGGTTCGACTGGATTGCGGTATCGTCCGCGCAACGAGAAACGGGCTGTGGAGTATGCCCGATCTGGCCCGAAACGTCGTGTAGCATCCAGCACGTGCCGTTGAGCGAGCAGTAACAGACGTCGACCGTGGTCGTATGCTCGACCAGTCGCGCGATCTGTACGCCCTGGGGCAGTGTGAACTTCAGAAGCATTCGCGATTCGCCGGCACGCAGCGTGGATGAGGGCCCGATCGAACTCATCATGATCTGTACGCCGCTGCGTGGCCGCAGATGCAGACCCGACTTGTGTAGAAGCGCGACCAAATAGGCGTTCCACGATGGTTCGAACTTGCCGTCTAACGTGAGGCGCGCCGCGTGCACGAGCGCCGGCCCGACGCCGTCGTTGTCGACGGAGATCGTTACGCCGCGAAGCTCGTACGTCGTGCTCAAGGTCAAGTACGGCCAGATCGTCGCCGAAAACTGGTCACCGATCACGCGCGTCTGATAGATCAGCGTTCCGGCCGTTAAGGCGCTCACCAGCAAGGCGCCGATCGCGATGAAGAAGTCGAGTCGAAACGCGCGATCGTTCATTCCGATACGACCCGTTCGGCTGCGGCATAGAGATTCGCGCTTTCGCCGCGAACGAAGCCCGCGAGCGTAACGTTGAATTCGCGTGCTAGATCGACGGCGAGGCTGCTCGGCGCGGAGACCGAGGCAACAATCGGAACGCGCGCCATCACGCTTTTCTGCAAGATCTCATAACTCGCACGACCGCTGACCATGAGCATGCATCGCCGCAACGGGAGGCGTCCCTCGAGCAGCGCCCAGCCGACGAGCTTGTCAACCGCATTATGCCGGCCGACGTCCTCGCGGACCGCGATCGTATCGCCGTGCTCGTCGAAGAGTGCCGCGGCGTGTAATCCGCCGGTCGCTTCAAAGACGCGCTGGGCCTCACGCATTCGCTCGGGCAGCGCGTAGAGCATCTGCGCGCTGACGCGCAGGTCGTCGTCAAGCGGCGTCGCGCCGAGTTCGCGCAGGGACTCGAGCTGAGCGCGCCCGCAAACGCCGCATGCGCTATTCATCACGAAGTGCCGTTCGAATCGCGCGGCACGCGCCGCACTCAAAGCGCCCCGCACGTCGATGGTGACGACGTTATAGCGCTGCTCGGGGTCGAGCGAAGAGTCGAGGCAGTACGTCAGTTCGGCGATCTCACCGCGATTCGCAACGATACCCTCACCGTAAAGAAAGCCCGCGGCGAGCTCAAAGTCGTTCCCCGGCGTACGCATCGTGACCGCCAGCGTTTGCGCGGAGCCGCCGCGCTGCAGCCGCAGCTCCAGCGGCTCTTCACCGACGATCGCATCGTGGCGCCGCGTTCGTAGGTCGCGGCTGAGCGCGAGCACCTCGGTTTCGACCGTGCGAGCCGTCCTAGTCTCCATCGTCGGGCCGGTTTTGGACGTATTGGTAGCCGAAGCGCCCTTTAACGCAGAGGTGTCCGCCCGTAACGCTGTTTTCGACCGGTGACGTCACCTTGACGATCTCGTTCTCCTGCACGTGCAGCGTCAGCGTGCAGCCGACGCCGCAGTACGAACAAATCGTGTCGGTCTGCGTTTGATTCGCTTCGTCCCACTCACCGCGTTGTCGCAGTTCGTACTCCGTTGAAAACATCAATGCTCCGGTCGGGCAGACGCCGATGCAGTTGCCGCAGTAGACGCAGGCCGAATCCGGCAGCGGGACGTCGTATTCCGTCGAGATGTGGGCATCGAAGCCACGGCCGGCGACCGCGATGGCGAACGTATTTTGCGCGTCGGTGCCGCAGGCTTCGACGCATTTGTAGCAGAGAATGCACTTCGCGTAGTCGCGCACGTAAAGCGCGTTGTCGATTTTGACCGGCTGGGTTACCGTTTGCGCGGTTGGGCCGTAGCGCTGGGGATCCGCGCCGTAGCGCTCGCAGTAGCGCTGCGCCTCCGGCGCCGTCGAGAGGTCGACCGACGATGCCAAAAACTCGAGCACCATCTTGCGGCTTCTGCGAACGCGCGGCGTGTCGGTGGCAACGGCCATCCCGCTTTCCGCGCGCCTGGCGCAAGCCGGCACGAGCACGCGCGAGCCTTCCAACTCGACGACGCAGACGCGGCACGCATTGACCGGCGTCAGCGATTCAAGAAAACAGAGCGTCGGCGTGTCGACTCCCGCACGCTGACAGGCATCGAGAATCGTTGCGCCGTCCGGGACGGTGACGGCGGCCCCGTCGACGGTGAGCTCTACCACAGCTTCAAATTTGCTCCGGCGGAGGCAATGGCGTTCGCCGCCGTTTGGCCCAAGCCGCAGATCGAAGCGTCGCGCATGACCGCACCGATGTCGTCGAGCAATGCGAAATTGCGCCGCTCTAAGGCTTCGCTTTGGCGTACCGTGCCGACGCGGCACGGAACGCATTGTCCGCACGATTCCTCTTCGAAAAAGCGCGCGATCCGCCGCAGTATCGGCATCATCTCGGTTTGGTCGTCGAAGAGCATGACGACGCCCGACCCGAGCGTCGCGCCGGCAGCGCGAGCGTCTTCGAAGGTTAGGGGCATCGCTCGCGCGTCGGGCGCGACGAACGTGCCGGCCGCGCCGCCCAACAGAACCGCTTGTAAACGGCGGCCACGCGGCACGCCGCCCGCAAGATCGATCGCTGCCCCCAACGTCGTGCCATGCGGCACCTCGTAGACTCCCGCTCGTGTGACGGCGCCGGAAAGGCAGAAGAGCCGCGTTCCGGTCGATTGCGGCGTGCCGATTTGCGCGTAACGCTCGCCGCCTTCGAGCAAAATTGGCAGCAGGTTTGCGAGCGTCTCGACGTTGTTGATTTGCGTCGGCTTCCCGAAGAGACCGGCTTTCACCGGAAAGGGCGGCTTGCTGCGCGGTTCGCCGCGTTTGCCTTCGATCGAATTGAAGAGCGCGGTCTCTTCGCCGCAAATATAGGCACCCGCGCCGCGGCGCACTTCGATGTCGAAGCGCGTCTTCGATCCCATGATCGCTTCGCCCAGGAGGCCGGCGTCACGCGCACGTGCGATGGCGTTGCTCATGCGCTGCGTCGCGACCGGATACTCGCCCCGGATGTAAATGTAGCCTCGTTCGCATCCCGTAGTATAGCCTGCGATCGTCATGGCCTCAACGATTGCATAAGGATCGCTCTCCATCAGCACGCGATCTTTAAATGTGCCCGGCTCCGATTCGTCGGCATTGCAGACGAGATAGTGCGGCCGCTCCGGTGCATTGGCAACCGCCTCCATCTTGCGGCCCATTGGAAATGCTGCGCCGCCCCGGCCCAGCAGATTCGATGTCACGACTTCGGCGATGACGCGCTGCGGGCCAAGCTCGAATGCTTTGCGCAGCGCCCCGTACCCGCCATCGGCGCAATACGCGTCGAGGCTTTCGGGATCGACGATTCCAACATGGCGAAGCAATCGAAGCTCGGTTCCTCCGACGTACGTCGGCATCCATGCATCGTCGGGGCCGAGCGACGCCGGCGCACGATCGCAGAGGCCGAGACACGGGCTTCGCTCCACGACCGCACCCGAGGCTTGCAGCGATTCTATGAGCGCTTCGGAGCCGGCGAGACACGCGATGTCGTCGCAGACGTGCACGATCTGCTGCGGCTTCGGCGAGGTCGATAGCGACGCGTAGAAGGTTGCGACGCCGTACACGTCGGCCGGTGCGACGCGAAGACGTTCTCCGACGTAGTTGAGCGCCCCGGGACTGATCCAGCCGAAGCGGTCCTGCACCGCGTGCAGTACCGGCAGCAGCGAATCGCGCTGCGTCTTTCCGTTGCGAGAACCTGCGACAGCATCGACGACGGCGCGTTCCTCCAACGACGCCTTGGCCGACGTAAATTGCAGATCCATCATGCCGGCACTGGATCGATTCTCACGGCGCAGGCTTTGAACTCCGCCGTTCCCGACTTGGGATCGGTCGCGTCAATGGTCAGCAGATTCGTTGCGACGTCATCGTTGAAGTGGAAGGTCGTGAAGACCAGTCCGGCACGCAAGCCGGGATCAATGCGAACGGGCACGACGACCGATCCCCGCCGTGACGATACGCGCACGCGATCGCCGTCAGTAAGCTTGTAACGATTTGCGTCATCGGTGGAAATATCGAGCGTCTCAG
>JAFAOZ010000052.1 GCA_019247395.1 Vulcanimicrobiota bacterium
CGTTCGGATTTTGACTGGAGGGGGGATTCTGTTGGCACTTCTTTTGCGGCTTCGGCGTTGCCATCGGTGCCGCGGGATTCATCATGGGCGCCGGCGTCACTTGTGCGCTCGCGATCGCAGTTACGAAACAGATGGCAGCGATCGAAGCAAAGAGAGTACGGAAAATCATCGGCGTAGGGCCTCCGTCCGCCAATTGTACCATGGCAAACGGCCCATGGCTAACCGGTTTACTCGCGGATTGCATAGAGCCACCACGGCGGGGATCCGCGCCGCGATTCGCGATCGTAGTAGACCTCGATCGTTGCGCCGTCGCTCGTCTGAAGCTCGAACCAGTGACGTTTGAGATACTTGTCGCCACGATCGGTTTTGCTCCAGCGCCAGCTCCGTAGAACCGCCGCGATCGTCAGCGTACGGCCATCCCAGATGAATGCGCGGGGAACCGGCGGCGCGCCGCCGTTCGCCTCGGTGAGGAAACCGTCGCCGGCCGGTGTGATCGGGCGGCTCACGAATCTGCGCATTGCAAACATACTAGCCGAGAAGGGGCCGGACGAATCGGCCAATGAACGCGGTTCGCCGGCATCCTTCCCGGTCTATCCGGCCGTCCACCGGGACGACCATGGAGGGAACGCGCCGGCGTTAAGAATGGTTCCGGGACGGTCACAAAAGAACGAGCATATGCGCTGAATTTTCGGATATCGCTCGTGCTGCTGATTGGGACGCCTTCTATGCGTATTTGGCCGTGTCTGACCGTTATGGCGCTCGCCGCCTGCAACAATAACTTAGTGACGCTGGGGGACTGGCCTAAGCCGACGACGTCCGGTCCGCCTTCGCAAACCTTTTCGTACACGGGGAGGGCCCAAATGTTTACGGTGCCCCTCGGTGTAACGCAGCTCAATGTCATCGTGGACGGGGCGCAGGGAGGCGGGAGCGGATACGGCCCGCTGGGCGGTTTCGGCGCTGAAGTAAAGGCGACGATTCCAGTGAGGGGCGGAGAGACGCTTTTCGTCAACGTCGGCGGTCAGGGCGTGGTTGGAGGCAAGGGCACTCTGAGCGGCGCCGGCTTTAACGGCGGCGGCGACGCCTTCGCAAATGCGTTCGGCGGCGGCGGCAGCTCCGACGTGCGAACCGGATCCAGGCTGCAAGATCGCGTCGTGGTCGCGGGCGGCGGCGGCGGAAGCGGCGAGACGTTCCAATTCTTTAAGCGAAACGGCTCGTACTATTGGTGTTACGGCGGGGGCGGCGGCCTAGGCGGCGCCGGCAAAGGCGGTCCGGGCAGCTACGGTTACTGCAACGGCGGTAACGGAGGCGATGGCGGAACACATGCCGCCGGCGGTGCTGGTGGGACGGGCGGCCCTCAAGGGTCGAGCAGCAACGGCGGCCAGCCGTGCGCGGGTGTTTCGGGAAAGGCCGGAGCGTTAGGCAGCGGCGGCGACGGAGCAACGGGTTGCTCGGGTAACGGAGGTGGCGGCGGCGGCGGCTATTACGGCGCGGGCGCCGGTGGCAGCGGCGGATGTTGTAACACCGACGGCAATGGCAGCGCAGGAGGCGGCGGCGGTGGCGGCTCGTCCTACGTCGAGCCGAGCGCAACGAACGTTCACTTCAGAACCGGGCGAGGATCGAAGGGCGACGGCCTCGTCACCTTTATCTGGAGATAACGCGCAGTCTACTGCTGCGCGGTCGAGCAGTTGATCATCCAGTCGATGCCAAACTTGTCGGTGAGCATTCCGAATTTCGCGCCCCAAAACATATCGGTCAACGGCATCTCGACGTTTCCGCCCTCGCCGAGTCGATTGAAAACGCGCTCCGCCTCCGCTACGTCGCTGGTGCCGAGCGACATCGACATCGGGCCTTCGCCGTAGGTCTTGCCCGGCGTCGCGTCCGACGCCATGAACGCAATGCCCGGAGCTCTAAAGCTGGCGTGCATCACTCGGTTGGCCGTCTCGGGCGTTACCTGCGGTCCTTCGGTGCCTTCAGGCATCTCCTCCCAACGCGACAGACCTTCGATTTCACCGCCGAAGATATCCTTATAAAAGTTTAAAGCCTCTTCGCAGTTTCCCTTAAAGAAAAGATACGGCTCGAGTTGCAATTTGGTGTTCCTCCGCGTCGAATGTGATTGTTTGGGGGAACGCGGAATTGGCTCTCCGACCCGCTAATCCTTTGCAGGCGTGAACGTTGTATACGCACGTGGCGTGGCGAGGAAAGCGGTTTGCGCTAACGGAAGCCGCGTACATGGAACCACTCGATCGGCGAAGTTTTATCGTTACGGCCGGTGCGGCCGGCGCCGCGCTTGCAGCCGGCTCTCCAGTCTCCGGCGCCGCGCAATCGAACGGCGCCGTTTTTATCTCGACTTGGCAATGGGGGATTCCCGCAAACGCGCGCGGGGCCGAGATTCTCGGCGCAGGCGGCTCCCTTATGGACGCCGTCGAGAAGGGCATCAACGCTATCGAAGACGACCCCAACGTCGAGACGGTCGGCTACGGCGGCCTTCCGAACGCACAAGGCGAAGTCGAGCTCGATGCCGGTATCATGAACGGTACGACGCATCGCGCCGGCTCCGTCTGCAACCTGCACAAGATCAAAAATCCGATCTCGGTTGCGCGTTTGATTATGGAAAAGACGCGGCACACGACGATGGCCGGCGAGGGCGCGTTGCAATTTGCACTTTCAATGGGATTCGAGCCGATGCAACTGCTCACGCCCAAGAGCCTCGAAGCGTGGTTGAAGTGGAAGAACGATCCGAACCACAAAACGTTTTGGATCGATAAAGATCATCACGACACGATCGGAATGCTCGGAACGGATGGAAAGGGGCACGTCGTCGCGGGATGTTCGACGAGCGGCCTCGCGTGGAAGATTCCGGGGCGCGTAGCCGACTCGCCGCTAGTGGGCTGCGGCTACTATGCCGACGATTCCGCGGGAGCGGCCAGCGCCACCGGCAATGGTGACGTTATGACGAACTACTGCACGTCGGCGTTTATCGTTGGGCGCATGGCAGAAGGTGCGCACCCGCAGGATGCCTGCGATCAGGCCATGCGCTTCATGGCGAAAACGGCGCCCGACGTTACCGGCGGCGAGTATTGCGTCATCGCGCTCAGCCCGGCCGGCGAAACAGGAGCGGCGTCGATGAACGCGGCGCAACCGCTCCAATACGCGGTGTGGCGTGGCGGCCGCGCAACGCCGCTGCAAACCGCGCCGGCGTATCGCCGCTAGGATGGCGGCATCATGGGGCGAATCGCCATCGTCATGAAGCGCTATTTTTATCGGTCTGCTTTCGTTCTAGCGTTGGGTTTAGGGATGCCGGCAGGCGTCGTTGCGGCGACACCGGCACCCCCTCCAACGCCCGCACCGCCGGAGAGCGCCGCCGAAGTGCGCTTCGTCGCGCAAGTCACCGACGATCTTCAGCACCGTTTTGCGACGACAGCGCAGGCCGCGGCCGGCGGTTATTTTCGCTATACGGATGAGGATCAAACCGGAGCGATCAGCTGGGTCAACACGAGTCAGTGGCAGAGCGATCCGACGCGGCCGAGCCAGTTGTGGTACGACGTCAGCGGACGTTTGATCGGCGCGGATTTTTCCGTGCTGCAAAGCAACTCGCCGGGCCGGCCGGCACTGTGGGGCATATCGCCGTCACGTTGGCTCGACTTTTCGCCGGCCCACGTGCACTTCGGCATCAAGACCGCGTCGGGAGTTCAGTTTGGCGGCGTGGGCACCAAAACGATGGGCACCGTCGGCGGCTCAGTCGACAATCCTACTGCAGCAGATATTTATAAGGTGAGCAAGCTGCAGCGCTGGAGCGTGCTCGGCATTGCGAAACCGCAGAGTGTAAGCGACGTCGCATTCGTCTTCAGCTTTCCCGCGATTTGGGATTTGCAGGTCTGGCTCGTGCCGAATCCGCTAGGCGCATTTGCGGAGCACAATCCAAACGTGCATCCGAGCGCCGCGGCCAAAGAGCAAGACTAGACCGCTCTCAGCGCGTCCTTCGCTATTGCCACGTAACGACGATCACGCCGTTGCCGTTGGCGTTCTTCCAACCGCGCCATTCGTGGCGCGATAGCGC
>JAFAOZ010000243.1 GCA_019247395.1 Vulcanimicrobiota bacterium
CGTCTTTTCGGTCGATCCGGAGCTCGACGCCGACGTCCTCGGCGTTTGCGCTGCCGGCGCGGCGCTTGCGTTGAGCGACATTCCGTTCGACAAGACGGTCGCTGCGGTGCGCGTCGGACGCGACGAAAACGGCGAATACGTTTGCAATCCGCCGCTCACGCAGTACGAGAGCGGCGGCATGGATATCGTTATCGCCGGCACCGCGGATGCGGTGATGATGGTCGAAGGCGGCGGCAACGAGATCAGCGAGGACGATTTCTTAGGCGCCGTGGAGTTCGCGCACGAAGAGATTCGCAAGATCGTCAGCGCGATCGACGAGTTGGCGCGCAAAGCCGGCAAAGCGAAACGCGAGTATCCCGTCGCGCACGTGGATGCCGATCTCGAGCGCTGGGTGCGCAAATCGTTCGCCAAAGACGTTGCCAAAGCGATGCGCGTCGTCGATAAGCAGAAGCGCGAGCTCGCGTTTGGAGAACTCAGCGTCGACGAAGCGCTTTCGCGCTGCGGCAAAAAAGACGAGAACGTCAAGGCACTGCTCGAGTCGCCCTCCACCGCAAAAGAGTTTTACAAAATCATCAAAGCGATGGAGGAAGACGAACTTCGCGTGATGGTCGTGGACGAAAAAGTTCGCCCTGACGGCCGTAAGCCCGACGAAGTGCGTCCGATTTGGTGCAAGGTGCATTACGTACCGCGCGTTCACGGGTCGGGAGTCTTCACGCGCGGCCAGACGCAGGTCTTCACCGCGGCGACGCTCGGTTCGACGAGCGACGCACAGCGGCTCGACGGCATCGTCGCCCTCGAAGACAAGCGCTACATGCACTTCTACAACTTTCCGCCGTACTCGGTCGGCGAGACGCGACCGATGCGCGGCCCCGGCCGCCGCGAGATCGGTCACGGCCACCTCGCCGAGCGCGCGCTCGTGCCGGTATTGCCGCCGAAAGATCAGTTCCCGTACACGCTTCGCTTGATCAGCGAGGTCCTCGAATCGAACGGATCGTCGTCGATGGCATCCGTTTGCGGATCGTCGCTTGCGCTCATGGACGCCGGCGTGCCGATTCGCGAGCACGTCGCCGGCGTCGCGATGGGCTTGATTCTCAAAGACGGGAAGTACACCGTTCTCACCGACATTCAGGGTCTTGAAGACGCGCTCGGTGAGATGGACTTTAAGGTCGCGGGGACCAAAAAAGGCATCACCGCGATTCAGATGGACATCAAAGTCCAAGGCGTCACCGTCGCGATCATGCGCGAAGCGATGGAACAAGCGCGCAAGTCACGTCACGCAATCATCGACAAACTCGCCGAAGCAATCGCCGAGCCGCGCGAGCAGCTCTCGCAGTACGCTCCGCGGATGATCGTCGTCAAGATCGATCCGGCGAAGATCAAAGACGTGATCGGCCCGGGCGGCAAGGTGATCAACAAGATCATTGCCGAGACCGGCGTCGAGAAGATCGACATCGAGGACGACGGCAGCGTCTTCATCACGTCGCTCGACGGCGCGTCGGGCGATAAAGCCAAGACGATCGTCGAGAATCTCACGAAAGACGTCACCGTCGGGGAAACCTATCGCGGTACCGTCACGCGCATCATCAACATCGGCGCGTTCGTGCAGATTTTGCCCGGCAAGGAGGGGCTGGTACATATCAGTCAGCTCGCGCCGACGCGCGTCGAGAAGGTCGAAGACGTCGTCAAACTCGGTGACGAGATCATGGTCAAAGTCATGGAGATCGACGGCCAAGGACGCATCAATCTCTCGCGCAAGGCACTGTTGGGCGGTGTCTCCGGCAACGGCGATTACGCTGCCCGCGCCGCACGGCCGCCGCGCGAGTCGCCCGATGCGGGTGCAGCGGGAGCGCCGCCAACACGCCGTCGCCGGCGGCCCCATGGACGACGCGACGACGAGTAACTAACGCGCTGACGCCGTCAGCGCCCAAAAAACCGGACGCCGACGTCGACGAACGTTCTCCGCTGCCGATCTTCGACGCCGGCGTACCAGCGCAAGCGTCGATCGATCGGCCCGGAGATCGAGCCGTCGACATGATAGAAGGGCAACGAGTCAAGCAGGTCACGCCGATAGATCAGATCGGCGCGAAGCGCTCCGGGCATATCGTACGTCAGCCAGGACGCATTCACGGTGGACGCGCCTCCGATCGGCAACCCTGCCCCATAGAGTGGAACGTTGTCGGTTGCGTGCATCGTCCATGCGCGCAACGCGAGCGCCGGCGTAATCTGCCAGGTCGCCGAAAACCCCGTCGAGAGAATCTTACCGGTGGAAGCGCCGGTCACGTTTTGCCACGCTTGCTCGAACGAAACGCGGACTCGCTGCGCATCGGTATAGTTGAGTTGCACGGCTTCGAGGGTATTGCGTTCGAGCTGCACGACGGCCGGATCCGGCGCAAAGATGTACTGCTCTTCGAAGGTGGGCAGCGTGAACGAGCCGCTGCCTTGCAGGGTTAAACTCCACTTTCCATTCGGGAAAAGCTGCGCGTCGAGCGACGGCACCGCCAGCGCGGTATGCGCCGGCTGCGATACCCCGAGCGTGCCTCCGTCGTAATTGAACCAGAAGGCCCCGACGCCGGCGGTAACGTTGTAATCGTCGCCGTGCGCGGTGACGCCGGCGTCGCCTCGAGTCTGCACCAACGTTGCTGCGACGCGTGGTGCTCCATATGGCAGCGCCTCTAAATCATCGAATCCCGTCGACGATCGCACGGCAGCATCGGCGAATCCGAAAACGCTACCGTTCGAGTGGATACCGGCGCTAAAACCGGAGTCGGACCAGCCCGTTGGAATCGGATACTCGCCCGCGGTCCAATAATAGTTCCCGCGATCCATCACCGCAGAAAGCGTCAAGTTCAGCGCGCGCGGCATGTCGAACGTCGCGTTCGCAAAAGAAAAGCTTCCGGCAAAAGCGTCTTGGGGCGAATCGTAATATCGCGATTGTTCGGTTCCCGCCGCAACGGTGAACGACTCGTCCGCGGGTAACGGCACGCGCGCGAAGAGATCGCCGCGTTGTCGCGACTCTTGATTATTGCTGAAGGATGCAAGCGCAACGCCGGCGTCGTCCGATCCGGCTTGGATGCGCGCAATGAGGTCGCTTCCGAACGTCGCAACCTCCGGACTCAATCCAGTCGCAAAAGGCGTAACGTCGACGATTCCGCCGGCTGCTTGGTCGCCGTAGGCATACGCGTTGGTCGCGTCGCGTACGACCGCACTGGCTTCGAACTGCGCGGGAATGAACTGGTACGGCGATTGCCCCGCCGCAATATCGTAGTTCGCCGTACCGTTGTCGATCAGCAGGGAACCGCTTGGCCCAAGTCCGCGGTCGCTCAGCGCCGAACCGGGATAGGGTGCGGAGGTCTGCGAGAGGAGCGTAAAGGGTCGTAGCGCGATCGACGACTCGACGTGCGCGTATGGTAAGTTCGCGAGGTCCCACGGGCTCGGCGAGTCGGCCGCAAGTGCGTCGAACCGCCGCACGATCGCCACGACCGGCTCATCCGGTGCGACGGCGACGACGGTCGTCGCGCAGTAGCGGCACGTGATGCGAATGGCTGTGATCCCGTCGCCCTCCAGCGCGAAGGTGCCGGAGGCGTTCGTCGCCGCCGCGACCTGGCCTTGAAGCGTCCGGGCGCTTACCGTCGCGTCGACGACGGCGCCTCCGTGCTGATCCCTCACCGAGCCGACGACCAGCGGCGTTTGAGCGCGCGCCGGGACCGCCACGAGCGCGACCAAGAGCAACGCAGCGGCGCCGTCGAGCAAGCGATTCACGGATTCTTTAGACTTTCGGCTATGATGGAAGGAGTGTCAAGAACCAATCTCCTGCGCCTGCTCGCCGTCCTTCTACTGGCCGGCGGCGTTGCGTGGTCCGGCCGGGCTGCCCTGGCCGGCGCGACGTCGCTCGACGATCTCTTGTCGGGGGCCCTTGCGCCATCGTCGGCGCCGGCGCTTTTGGGGCCGATCACGTCGGCCGGAAGGATCGGATGGGAGTGCAAGCCCGAGCGGGCCGCCGCGGCTGCTCCGTGGCGCCAGGCCGAGCTGCCCTCAGACGCCGGCAGTCCATAACTCATGCGGGTCCCGCTGCTCGTCGCCCTACTCCTCCAGGTCGCGACGGCCGCGGCACTGGGACAAACCTATTCACCGCAGAGCCCAGCACCGCGCACGACCAGCCTGCCGGCACTGCGCGCGCTCGCCGTCCGGCGCGAAATCGAAGAGCGGTTCACCCTCGGACTAGCTGCGGAATCCCGTCGCGATTGGAGCTCGGCTGCCTCAGAGTTCGAGCGAATCGTCGCGCTTCGTCCGCCTGAACCGCAGGGTTCGACCGCACGTTACGATCTAGCCCTCGCTTATGCAAACTTGCAGCGCTACGACGACGCAGCGCGGCAGCTGCGCGCGGCGCTCGCGCTCGATCCGGGCTTTCTTGCCGCAATGGCAAATCTCGTCGCGGTCGATCTTTCGCGCGGGGATTTGCGGGAAGCGCGCGCGCTCGCCGACCGTTACGTGAGCCTTGCGCCGGAATCGGCGCGTGCACTGTACTCGCGCGGAATCGTCGCGCTGCACAGCGGCGACAACGCGACCGCTCGCGACGATTTCAGTAAGCTGCTTAGTGTGAACTCTTCGTACGCACTGGCGCATTACGATCTCGCGCTTGCCGAAGAGCGCTTGGAGCGGTACGATGCGGCCGAACGAGAACTGCGAACGGCGTTGACGCTGGCGCCCGGTTACGCGCGGGCCCGCTTCGCGCTCGGCGTTGTCCTGCTTCGAGAAGGAGAGCATGCCGAAGCACGCAATGAATTCGCTCGAGCCACGCTCGATGCGGCGGGCGATCCGGCATTGCAGAATATCGCTGCGGCGATGCGCGACTCGATCAAAATTTAGCGGCCGTCTGCCGAGAAACAGGCGTCTTTAGACTTTTTTCATCCCGTACCGCTACGGTCGAAATACCAACTACAAACTCAGGAGGTTTCATGTTCAAAAGATACGCGGCATTAACCGTCGCCATCGCAGCCGCTGCACTTGCAGCCTGCAGTGGTGGCTCGGGCGGTGGGACGGCAAGCGGCGCAGCCACTTCATACGTTCTGCCAGGCATGGGCGATCTGAAGTTTACCGCAACGCTTCCCAATACTAGCAGCAGCACGGTGAGCGAAGAGCTTCCCAGCGAGGGGCTCGGCACCGTCAACGATCCGCATTGGAAAGCGACGCTCGGCGGGGTTGCCACGACGCTCGGCGGGTACACGCAGCAACAGTTTTCGCAAGCGCTGGGCTTCCCGACGGGCACGAAAATCACGATTCAGAACATCTCGAAATCGGTCAGCCATACGCTCAACGAAGTCAAGAAAATCAAAGGCCCGCCGGCAAAGTTCCCCTCAAGTCCGTCGCTCTCGCAAACGCCGTCGGGAGGCCCGATGACAAAGGGCTACGCGAGCGGCGTGATTAGCCCCGGAAAATCCGTGACGGTCTCGCTCAGCAAGCCCGGCAATTACCTCATCGGTTGCGCGTTCCATTATCACGAAGGCATGCACGACGTGCTGGTCGTGAGCGCCAACGCGACGCCCGGTCCTCAGGGAACGCCGTAGGTCTAATGAATTTTCGCGCGTCGGCGTCCTGGCTCGGACTGCTCTTCTTGTCAGCGGTCGCCGCATGCACGAACGGCGGCGGATTAAGCAATGTCGGCGGGAGTGGTGGGGGCGGCGGGTCGCCCTCACCGCTTCCGACATCGTCGGCAATCGGCGTCGACATCCCGACCGGGAAGATCGGCGTCGAAAACGATCCGGTCTGGGGAACGGTAAGCGGATACACGCAGCAACAGACCTCGCAGGTACTCGCATTTCCGCCCGGCGCGACGATCACGATTACCAATCTCTCCACGGGCGGCGTTCCGCACACGCTCAACGTCATTGCGCAAACGAAGGGTCCGCCGCCGCAGTGGCCGGCGAGCCCATCGCTTTCGTTCTCACCCAGCGGTAACGGCGTGCTCGGCACCAATTACGCAAGCGGCACGATCAACCCGGGCAAGTCGGTCAAAGTTAAACTTTCAAATCCCGGCATCTATCTGATCGGCTGTGCGTTTCATTACATTTCAAATCAAATGCGCGACGTGATTCAGGTCGTCGCGGGCGCGACGCCCGGCCCCACCGCATCGCCGGGAGTCGGCAGCGGCGCGGTCAAGCCGCCGGCTCCGGTCGCGGCAGCCGCGCGTCAGCCGCATCTGATCGATCAGCGCGGCCGCTCGTTTACGCTCGAGTCGCTGCGCGGCGAGCCGGTCGTCGTGACCTTCGTTTCGGCGCATTGTACCGACGCGTGCCCGTTGATCGACGCGCAGTTTTCCGACGCGGCGCGGCGGATCCAAGCGCAGCGCCGCAACGCGAAGCTGGTGACGATTACGCTCGATCCGCAAAACGATTCGCCGCGGACGATGCGCGATCTCGCGACGCGTTTTGAAGCGAATCCACGCTACTGGCTGCTCGCCGGCGGCTCGGTGCGCAACGTCGAGAACGTCATGCGCGAGTTCGGCGTCATTTCAAAGAAAGGCCGCGACGGTTACCGTGAGGAGCATACGACGTTCGTGTACTTCTTCAATCCCGATGGAACGCTCGCGCAGACGATGCTCGCTTCAAGCAACTTGAGCGACTCCATCGTCGAAGGCGTGACGAATCGCCCCGAAATGGCGGTGCGCTGATGCGCAAGTATTTGGGCGCTCTCGCCCTTTTGCTCACCGCCTGTACCGCGGGGGGCATCCCGTCGTCCTCTGGGGGCGGGGGCGGCGGCGTAACCATCAACATCAGCCTCAGCCAATTCGGCCCGCATTCGACGCCGTACGGCCAATCCGGCGGATTTTCACCATCCGTTACCACGGTCTCGGTCGGAACGCAGCTCCACTTCACCAATATCGATAACTTCTGTTGTCACACCGCGACCTTGATTCCCAACGCCACGTCGTTCCCCAGTGGCTCGCCGTTTACTCAGAAAGCGACGCAGCCGAGTGGATCGACGCTCTCGGGTGGCTTCAGCAGTGGTGCGCTGCAGCCCAACGCATCGTCACAGACGATTACCGCCGATCAACCGGGAACGTACCTCTACGGCTGCTACTTCCATTACGGCGCGCCTATGCGAGCGGCGATCGTTGTTCAATAGACTCCTGACCGCCGCATTGACGGCGGCGTTCGCTATGGCGTTGTGCGCGCCGGCGCGCGCGATTCCGATTTTCGCACAGCGCTATCATTTTCGGTGCGGGCAATGCCACAGCGTTCTCCCGGAGCTCAACGCGTTCGGGAACTACTTCCGAAACCACGGCTATCGTTTGCCGCTTCCCGAGCACGGGACGACCGTCGCCGCGATTCGCTACCAGATGGAGTACGACAAACAGCCGGCGGAGGGCAATCCGCGTTTCACGCCCGGCGGCATCCTGCTTGGAAATGCGAACATCGGCGAAATCACCGGCTTCCTGCACTACACGCTCGGCGCGGGTGGCGGCCCTTCGGCGGCGTACTTATTGTTTTTCTCGAACTACAATCAGCACACGCAGAGTCTCTATCGCGTCGGTCTCTACGAGCTTCCGCTCGCGCAATCGCCGGGCGAGCGGCTCGACGACCTGCAGCAGTACGGCTATTACGGCGCGCACGTCGGCTTGAATAATCTGCCGCTATCGTCGCCGCGGTGGGGACTTCAAGCAGATCGCACGTTCGGCAAACTTCACGTCTACACGACCGCAAGCATCGCGTCGTTTCAAGGCGCTCCGTATGGCGGCAAGCCGGTTCCAACCGGCGAGCGGACGTGGATGAGCTTCCCCGAGCTCAGCGCCTGGCTACGCTACACCCTTGTGGATACGTCGAAGAGTGGATTGGATGTCGGCGGGAGCGCGCTCGGCGGAACGTTGGGGGTTGCACCCACCGGACGGCTGCCGTTCGCGGATCTTTACACCCGCTATGGATTGCTCGGGCATGCGCGCTACGGCGACCTCGATCTCCAGGCAGAACAATGGTACGGTGTCGACCACGACAGCGATGGATTCCTCACCAATCAGCACTCGTCGGGCGGCTACGTGCGGCTCAAATACTACCCGATTCCGCACGCATACTTAGGTCTGCGGTACGACGCCTATCAAAATCCATTCATCAATCGCGACGTCGTCTATTACGGCGCCGTGCAGATCGCGCCGTTCCGCATCCTCGCCCAGGAGGTTCAGCAGCCCGCGCAGCATCCGTACTTCAGTGCCGCGCTGACAGTAGCTTTCCCCGGTTCGTTGAGCGGGTATTAGCGGTAAAAAATTGTATGCGAGTACTGGTCGTCGAAGATAACGCCCCTGTCGCCGAGTCGATTCGTTCGATGCTCGAGGCGCGAAAGTACGCCGCGAACGTCGTCGACAACGGCGAGGCGGGGCTCGACCATCTCTTGAGCCGATCCTACGACGCCGCCGTTATTGACGTCGGGTTGCCGGGAATGGACGGATTCGCGCTCGCGCGCAGCGCGCGCGCCGAAGGCGTGCAGACTCCGATACTGATGCTCACCGCGCGCGATGCCGTCGAGGACCGCGTCGCCGGCCTTGAATGCGGCGCCGACGATTATCTGGTCAAGCCCTTCGTCGAAGAGGAGCTTGTTGCGCGCGTTGGCGCGATTCTTCGCCGCGCCGATCGGCCGCTCGTCGGTATCGTGCAAGCCGGAGCCCTGCGCATTGACTTGGCCGGACGAAACGTGACGTACGCAGAGAAACCCGTCGTGCTCGGGGCGACCGAATTTCGACTTCTGGAGTTTCTCGCGCGTAACGCCGGAATCGCGCTCTCGCGCACGCAGATCGTCGAGCGCATTTGGGATTACGACTTCGAAGGCTCGAGCAACATCGTTGACGTGTACGTCAGTCAGCTGCGCCGTAAGCTCAAAGCGATGGGAGCGAGCGGCGTTATCGAAACGGTCTGGGGTATCGGTTACCGGCTCAAAGCCGGCTAGAGCGCATTGATCCTTCGCGCCGCGTCTTTTTATCTCGCGATTTTCGTCTGCGTCCTGCTCGCCCTCAACGCGGGCGCGTACGCATTCATGGCGCGCGAGTACGCATCGCTGCTGGCTCCGGCGCTGGGTACGCCGGAAGGCTCGTCGGCGCTGGCAGCGGCAATGCGGCGCGTCGTCCTCACGCTAGCGGCC